>NZ_ASZT02000085.1:0-23036 GCF_001006065.1 Sphingobacterium sp. IITKGP-BTPF85 | reverse complement strand
GGCTTCATTCAAGATAACAGCATGATCGTATGATCGCATGTATTAGGTAAGCGTGTCGGATCTTGCCAGCCAGCATAACCGGTATAGGTTAATTGCGGATCGCCCATTTCCCTTTTTTGTCGTGATCAAAAACAACCCCATTGGCGGCTTTAGATCCATAAATGGCAGCACTAGGGCCATCTTTAAGGACAGAGATGTTTTCAATATCATTGGGATTGATGTTGTTCATGGAGCTCTCCACACCATCTACCAAAACTAAAGGGTTGGCATTGTTGGTGGTACCCAGTCCACGGATACGAATCGTTCCACCGTCTTTCCCGGGTTGACCTGAATTTTGAATGATGGTTACTCCTGCAAATTTACCTTGTAAGGCCGTTGATACATTGGTTACCGGACGATCTTGTAGATCTTTACTGCTGATTGCTTGTACTGCTCCAGTTAGGTTGACTTTTTTCTGTGTTCCAAAACCAACCACTACAACTTCATTCAACGTTTCATTGGATTCGGTAAGCTGTATAGACATGTTTCCAGATGTGATAACACGTTCTAATTTTTCAAATCCAACTAATGAAAAAATTAAGGTTTGTCCTGAATTGGCTTTTATTGAAAATTGTCCTTTTTTATCAGTTGAAGTTGCGATTGTGGGATTTTCCTTGACAGTAATTGTGACACCATTAAGGGGGCCGGAACTGGAGGATACTGAGCCAGAGACAGCTTGTTGCTGGTTGAGTTGAAGTTGTACAATAATTTTATCTGTATTACTTGCATGTACATGATTTGGCATAGTCAAAGCCAACATGAGGGCAGATGTAATGGGATAAAAGTTAGTTACAAAAAAAGGTTTAGTAATCTTTTTTATCATAATGTTTTAATTAGTGAGTGTGGTTTATATTATGATTTGTCATCATAGGTGTCCAAAATACACCAAAAAAAATTAAAACAAAAGAGTTGAAAAAAGACAATCGATTGCGTAAAATGCTTCGTTAAGTATTTACAATTACAGATTATAAAAGACATCTAACGTAAATAAATTTATTCTATTTGCTCTTTGTGATCTTGTATTAACAAAAAGAAATTGCGACTAAATTCAGCTACTTAACTACTTAAGAAGTTTTTTGTGCTATTGTATAACGAGGTGATATCTCCTAATATATCCGTCATTAGCTTGCTTCATTTTTATGGAAGCTTAAACATAATGTTATGTTAACACAGCCTTAACCCATAATTGATCTTACATGCGTAGTATTGCAACAGTTTTAAACAACCCTGCAATTGCTTGCTGTGTTTTGAAGACTTATGAAGAATGAAAAATAGAAGAATTAAATTTTATCGGTATCCTGTATCTAAAGCTACCTCTTTGCTATTGATCGCAGGATTAGGAATGACGACTGCTGAAGCGAACAACAATTTTTTTTCTAAGCAGGAAACCTTAGCGATCAAACAACAAGGTATAATCGTTTCAGGACGTGTTGTCGATACAAAAACAAATGTTCCTATTGTGGGAGTTACGGTTTTGGTGGAAGGTAAAGCTCTAGGAACAACAGATGCACAAGGTAAATTTGAAATTAAGGCCCTACCGAATCAACAGGTAACTTTTAAAAGTGTGGGATACCAGCCGGTAAAGCGCACTTTTACGTCCAATGCACAGCAAGTTGTCATTGCTTTAGAATCTTCAGACGTTGCAATTTCTGAAGTTGTCGTGACGGCTCTGGGAATTAAAAGAGAAGCAAAATCACTAGGTTATGCAGTTAGTACCATCAGCAGTAAGCAGATGACCGATGCGGCATCCAGCAATTGGGTGGATGCGATGAAAGGCAAAGTTGCGGGTCTTAATATTACACAAGCGAGTTCAGGTCCTTTGAATACAGCTAGAATTACACTTCGCGGTGATCAATCCTTAGATCCGACGAAAAATGAGGCCTTGATTGTTGTTGATGGTGTGCCTATGGTAAATGGTCGCTTTAGTTCTGGCGTAACGGATGCTTACGGAGCTGGATCGAGTGGTGCAGATAAGGATGTACCGGTCGATTTTGGGAATGGGCTTGGTGATATCAACCCGGATGATATTGAGTCGATCTCCGTGCTAAAGGGTGCAGCTGCGACTGCATTATATGGAAGCAGAGCAGGTAATGGTGCATTGATCATTACGACAAAATCGGGTAAGCGGAATGCTAAGGGAATGGGCGTTACGGTTAATTCAAATACAAGTTTTCAGGATATATTGAAAATGCCCGACTTGCAGTATGAATATGGTCAGGGAAACCTAAACCGTAATGCTGCTGGAGAGCTTTACTATTCGTACGGGCTCAGTGAAGATGGCGCGAGTACGGGAGGCACTTCCAGTGCCTGGGGACCTAAATTTGATGGACAGCTGTTTTACCAATATGATCCGGCTGTTGAAGGTCAGGGTGCTACACGTACTCCTTGGGTACCTTATAAAGATGGTGTAAAAGGTTTTTTTAAAACCGGTGCGACTTATATGAACAGTGTGGCATTGGATGGCGGAAATGATAAATATTCGGCCCGCGGTTCCATCACACATACCAAAAATAATTGGATCATGCCGAACACAGGCTTTGAACGTCTGGTAGCATCGTTCAATACAAGTGCTCAAATTAGTGATAAATTGAAATTAAATTTAAAAGCTAATTACACGAATAAGACGAGTGATAATCTGCCTGCAACGGGGTATAATAATCAGTCGATTTCCTACTTTATGATCTTTCAAAATCCAAGTATTGATTTGGATTGGTACCGCCCGATGTGGCAAAAAGGTCAGGAGAATATTAAACAGATCCATCCTTTCAGTTCCTATATTGAAAATCCATTTGTTATCGCCAATGAAATGACCAATAGCCTAAATAGCAATGGTTTTGATGGAATGGTACAAGGTGTATATACGTTCAATCCGAAATGGGAATTGATGGTACGTTCTGGTATGAATATGAACTCTAACCTGCGCGAGCAACGCCGTCCTTGGGATACAGCAAATTTCCCTAAGGGCTACTATAAACAGCAGGATATCTTCTATTTAGAATCGAATACTGACGCCTTATTGACGTATAACGATCAACTTACGCCAGATTTTAAGATCCGTGCTACGATGGGTGGTAACTTGATGAAGCGGAATATCAAAGAAGCTGTAGGGGTAGCTCGAGGTTTAAATTTACCTGGTATTTATAAATTGAGCAATGCCCTGACGAATGCATTAGCCGACGGTAATAGTTTAACACGCAGAGAGATCCAAAGTATGTTTGGTTTGGTGAATTTATCATGGCAGGATAAAATTTATGTGGATGTTACCGCTCGCAATGACTGGTCTTCAACATTACCTGCGGAAAACCGTTCTTACTTCTATCCTTCGGTGAGCAGTAGTTTTGTATTAAGTGAATTGATGGCTTTACCAAAGGCGATTTCTTTTGCCAAGTTGCGTCTATCCTGGGCACAGGTTGGTAATGATGCAGATCCTTATCAAACGAGTAAATATTACTCAAGTTCTATTTTCCCAGGGTCAGCAGAAGCTCCTTCAAAATTACATAATGCGGAACTGAAACCCGAAATTTCGACTTCTACGGAGGCTGGATTGAATGTTGCATTCTTGAACAATAGATTGACGGCTGATATCAATTTTTATTACAACCGCTCTAAGAACCAGATCTTAACGGTGCCATTAGATCTGACGACGGGATACAGTTCTGCCATCATTAATGGCGGTTTAATCCGAAATCAAGGTCTTGAAATCAGTTTAACGGGTACACCGGTTAAAAATCAAAACTTCCAATGGAATACGACTTTGACCTGGTCAAAGAATGATAACAAAATCTTAGAATTAAGTGAGGGAGTAGATACACCGCAGCAGATTATTGCTTCTAGTGGATCTGGCGCTGCACAGATTATTGCAACCGTTGGTGGATCTACGGGTGATCTGTGGGGATATGGCCTGGTACGTAATGATGCTGGACAGGTTCTGATTGATGGAAAATCAGGACTTCCTGTTCGACCATCGGATAAGGTGAAGATAGGAAATGCCTATGCCGATTGGCGGGGTGGATTCAGCAATGAATTCCGATATAAAAACATCAGCCTAAGTGCTTTGATTGATGGACAATATGGGGGTATAGTATATTCCCAAACGCACCATAAAATGTCGGAACAGGGTAAACTGACCAACACGTTGAAGGGACGAGAGACAGGAATGATCGCTGGTGAAGGTGTGATTGCCAATGCTGACGGAACTTTCAGCCCAAATACAAAAGAAGTGCCTATCAATACCTGGTATGGTGATTATTACCGTCGTGCGAATGTCGAGACGAATAGTTTTAATGCTTCTTATTTAAAACTTCGTGAAGTACGTTTTGAAGTCGCTTTACCTAAAAATTTAATATCCCGCTGGAAAGTGAATAGTGCTTCTATCGCCTTTTTCGGGAGAGATTTATTTATGATCAGCAATTTCCCGATGTTCGATCCGGAGACTGCCGCATTAAACGGTGCTACGATTATGCCGGGAGTGGAAATGGGACAAATGCCGAGCACAAAAACATATGGTGTTAATTTGAGAGTGAGCTTTTAAGGAGGAATTTAGAGATGAATAAAAAATATATCGGTATCGCATTTTTAGCTGGACTTACTAGTCTTGTAAGCTGTACCAAAAATTTTGATGAATTAAATACAGATCCCAATAAAATTGAACAGGTGACACCCGGTTCTTTAATTACACCCACAGTATATGGATGAGTACCTATTTTACAGTACGAAGTAATGACTTTACCTGGGAAATTATGCAAACAGGTTTGGCCAATCCCAGCGCTGCGAATGGCATCCACCGCTACTATTTTACAGAACAGTCGGGCGATGGCACTTGGAATACAAGCTATGCTTATCTGCGTAATATCCGCGAAATGGAAGCGGCTGCGTTGAAAAGTAATAATGAAGCTTATCAGGCTGTTGCTAAGACTTTGAAAGCCTATATCGTAGGTATTTTAACCGATAGCTTTGGAGACGTTCCTTTGTCTGAAGGTCTGCAGGCTGAAAGTGGCGTAACGAAACCTAAGTTTGATACGCAGGAACAGATTTATGCGGATATGGTAAAGGGATTGGAAGAGGCGAACAAGCTTTATCAGGGTGAATCTGTCATGAATGGGGAAGATATCCTGTATAAGAATGATAAAAAGCTATGGCGTAAATTTAATAATTCGTTACTACTACGCTATTATTTACGTCAGTCGAAACGTATGGATGCTTATTCAAAAATAAAGACAATTTTAGATAACCCGACGGATTATCCGATTTTTCAATCGAATGCAGAAGCAGCGGTGGTACAGGTGACGGGCTTAGCACCTTATGATTATGCTTGGGGAAGAAGACAGGATTACGTGAATTTTACGGCAATGGCTGAATTTTTTGTAGACAATCTGAATGCTTTGAATGATCCTCGCCGTCCCTTTATCATGAAAGAAGCGACACGTTTAGTAGATGGTAAAGTGGAGAGCATAGGCTATCGTGGAATCCCGGCAGGCATTCCGGCGATCTTTCTGCCTATAACTTCAATCCGAGCACACCGAATGGAGATTTAGTATATCCAGAAGCGGTGGGTACTCCTGTTAAAGAACTGATCATGCCTTATGCTGAGGTTGAATTTATCAAAGCAGAAACTTACTTAGCATTAGGATTGACAAATGAAGCTAAAACGGCGTACGAGAAAGGTGTAAAAGCTTCGATAGAACAATATGGTGGTGTTATGCCGGCAACTTATTTTGAGAATGAATCCGCAAAATTTGATGGTACTCAGGAACGCATTATGATGCAGAAATACCTGAGTTTATTTATGGTGGATTATCAGCAATGGTTTGAATATCGTCGCACGGGTTTTCCAAAACTGCCTAAAACACCTTATATGTTTCATGATGGGGTAATGCCATCGCGTTTTATGTATAAAAATGAGGTCAGAAGGTTTAACCCAGATCATTATGCAAAGGCTGTTGCGCAAATGGGGGGAGATACTTACCACACGAAAGTATGGTGGGAAAAATAGTTTTTTAGAGCAATATCATATCGTTTTATTTTATGAGCCGATTACATCACGTAATCGGCTCATTTTTTGTGATGAATGGAAGGTTAGATTGTGAGAAGATTAGAAATTCAGCTTTAGACTTTTAGATTACTCATTCACTATATGACTATTCGGAAGGTGAGAAAGTGATTGATACACCTGTTCCCATGCAAGCGATAAGCTGAAATTTTGTGTATAGTGTTTGCAATTGGTTTAGGAGTTGCTACTTTTGCAAACAAATTAATCTTTATTTAAATTAACATCCCTTTAATGATCGTACGAATTCTGATTTTTATCACGCTCACATTTAGTTCCTTTGCCTTAACGGCGCAGGTCAGTCCCCGCATTTCCAGCTCCTTGGATTCCAGTAAATCAGTTGGCTCTGGAAAACCTCGATTGATCTTTCAGCTTGAACATGAAAGTGGCGGTGAATTGAAGATGAATGAACGTACAAAGGAAACGCTTGCAGATTCGTATTACAGTGGTATTAATTTCCGCGTTGGCTTTCAGAGTCAGTACCGTGACTCTGTCACGAGTGTGTACAATGAACTATACAATTACCCGATCTATGGTATTGGAGTGTATAGCAGTACTTTTGGACAGGAGCATCTTGGTAAACCTTTTGCAGTCTATGGCTTTGTTGCCATTCCTATTTCACCAAAAGTAGATAGCAAATGGAATTTTAATTACCGAATTGGTCTGGGACTTTCTGGGCGGTTCAATCCTTATAACGAAGAGGATAATCCTTTAAATCTGATTATTGGCAGTAAGAATAATGTTTACATCGATCTTGGGGTACAGGCAAATTACCGGTTGAGTCAAAAATTCCAACTTGGAGCAGGAATTGCTTTTCATCATTTCAGCAATGGTGCCCTGGCATTGCCCAATACAGGAATAAACTTATTACCGCTCAGTCTTTCTGTGGCATATAGCCCTTCAAGCAAACCTTTTGACTTTAGAAAATCGACAGTTCCCCCAATGGAAGATAAGCAGGAACTCCATTTTAATTATGCTTTTGGATTTAAGCAGATTGATCGTGAAAATGATAAGCAATACTTTAAATCAACCCTTGGCGCTTACTATAGTAAACATTTGGGCTATAAATGGCGTATCGGTGCCGGAATGGATGCTTTCTATTCCGCTAGCGGTAACGATAAACTAGTTGCAGGCGATAAAGCGGGGTCATTTTCAGCGTTATTTTCTTACGGACCGGCATTTTACATTGATCACGTTCTGAATTCAAGATTATATCTTAATGGTAATGTTGGAGCCTATTTACACCGTAATAAATTTAATGGTGAGAGTAGCCCGATCTATCTGAGAGCCGGGGTGCGGTACAAAGTTTATCGCGATATTTTTACAGGTGTATCTATTAAAGCACATGCCGGAAAAGCGGACTTTATCGAATGGACTATGGGATATGGATTGCAGTTAAAAAAGAAAAAGTAGCATTATTATAAAAATACATCATAAAAAGAGCATCTGAATAGCATTCAGATGCTCTTTTTGTGGAGACTACTGGGTTCGAACCAGTGACCCCTACCTTGTCGAGGTAGTGCTCTAAACCAGCTGAGCTAAGCCTCCATTGTTGTTCCGTTAGGTCACGGAAACGGGTTTGCTTCCCTATGCCTGAATGAACTGGTGCAAATAAAGCAATTTTATTTGTAAAATAAAAGTTAGTTATTTAAAAGCAGTTCGATTTTAGTATTTAGATGCTAGTAATTAGTAGTTAGATGGTAGAAGGTTAGAAAGTTAGTTGGTTAAGACGTTAGATTGTTAAGCGGTTAGTTGATTAGAACTTTTGTTGCCGGGTTATTTAATAGTATTTAGATACTAGTAATTAGTAGTTAGATGGTAGAAGGTTAGAAAGTTAGTCGATTAGAACTTTTGTTGCCGGATTATTTAATAGTATTTAGACGATATAAGATTACTCGGTCACTATTTAAAAGTTTTTTAATTATTTTTGAGAGAATTGACATTTGAGAAACTATGAAACAAACGGCTTTACCTCAGAATGTGAAAGGACTTAATGCGGTAGTATTAATCATAATGACTATCGTTACCTTGGATTCTATTGAACCTTGGACCGCCTGGAATGTGGATCCGACATCTCCTGGTTATGGCTGGAACAGATTCAGTTATTTTACAATCCAGAGTAATTTTATTGCGATGGTTACTTACCTGATTGCGGCTGTGGCAATTTTTAGAAATAAGCAACTTGGTGAATGGTTCAGGTATCTTCGCGCGGGAGCAGTTCTTTATATGATGGTAACCGGGATTGTATTTGCCGTTCTGCTTCGTAACACGCAACTTGACCCAGACCATTTTAGCTGGAGCAATTTTATTCTGCATGAATTTGGTCCATTTTTTATTACTGTCTGGTGGTTGTTATGGCCTTCACGAAAACCGATTACATCCGCAAAGCCTTTTATTTATTGATATTCCCGTTTTTGTGGGTCATCTACACGTTTATCCGAGCTTCGATAACGGGTTGGTATCCTTATCCGTTTTTAGATCCTGCAACTGCCGGAGGTACAGCGGGGGTTATGACCTACGTATGCGGTTTAACAATATTCTTTGTCGTTCTCTGTCAACTGCTCGCATGGATTAGCCGTGCAAGGGAAAATAATAATACACTTTATTAAATATTGAGATAATAGTAGTTAGATAGAAGTATTTAGTATTTAGATAATAGTAGTTTGTAACCATACTAGAGCAGATTGCTTCGAATAAATTGCCTATTTTTGTAAGTTGTGAGATCCTTCTTATTGCGATGTTTAATAGAAGGTGAGATGGTTAAAAAGTTAATGGGTTAGAAAGTATGTACTGGGGCACATAACAGGAGGTGAGATGGTTAAAAAGTTAGTGGGTTAGAAAGTATGTTACTGCGTTACTTGTCACTCGTTACTGTTTTACATTAAAATAAAAAAGAATTGGAAATACTACTTGTTGAAGATGAGCCATCTGTAATTTCGTTGATTGAAAGGGGATTGAAAGGAGAAAACCATTCGATCAGTGTCGCTATGGACGGATTTACGGGATTAAAAATGGCGGGTCTTAACCAATATGACTTGATTATTTTGGATGTGATGCTTCCGGGGATGAACGGGTTGGAGATCTGTAGAAATATCCGGAAGACGAATAAAGATGTGCCGATCTTGATATTAAGTGCACTAAATCAGACGGAAGATATTGTTGAAGCATTTAATCGTGATGCTGATGATTATCTGACCAAACCTTTTAAACTGGACGAACTTCGTGCGCGAATCAATCGGCAGTCTCGAAAGGCCAGACAGCAGACCACGACCAGTAACACCATTACTATTGATAATCTCGTCATGGATAGAGACAGTAAGAATGTGCAACGTGGAGGTAAATCCGTAATTCTGACGGCTACTGAATACCGATTACTGGAATATCTAATGGTCAATAAAAATAAGATTTTATCCCGGGTTGATATTTTGGAAGAAGTATGGGGTATGGATTTTAATATGAGTACCAATGTGGTGGATGTTTATGTCAACTACCTGCGAAAAAAAATAGATTATCCTACAGAAAAGAAACTTATCCATACTGTTATCGGTATGGGCTATATACTGAGAAATGAAAATTAGAACGAAGGTCATTGTCCTTTTTTCAGCGATCTCGATCGCCTATATTGTATCCTTCGCCCTATATGTTTCTTATTTTACGAAGGACAGTCTGCAGACCAAATTCTATCACCGGCTGGAAGAAAATGCCACTATTGTTGGTAATCATATCATACAGAATGATGCGTATAATAATAAGGTGTATTACGAAGTAACCCGAAAATATCTACGTCAGCTTTCTGAAGGTAAAGATTATCTGTTGCGGATTGTTAAAGGGCATACCGATCTCCGCTATAAACCCGATCTCCCTTTACCCGATGCCTTCTATGAAGAAGCTATTGTGAACGGAAAAGCGCAGTTTCTGCATAATAAAACCTCCTATGTAGCCCTATTTTTTGTCGATTCTTTACACAAGGAAAACCTATTGGTAATTTCTGCTGGAGTTGATGAGTATGGACATGATGAACAACAAATACTGGATCATACTTTAATTTCAGGTGGGGCATTAGCCATTATCTTGGTTGTTCTGCTGTCTTTTTATTTCGCGAATAGACTGCTTGCACCTATCAAAGCTATCAATAAGGAATTGACTCAGGTGGATATATCAAATCTGAACAAACGGGTTAAAAATAACTATTCGAATGATGATGATGAAATCGGAATATTGATTTCCAATTTCAACGCGATGATGAAACGACTGGATATTTCGGTCAAATCACAGCAGAGCTTTATCGGCAATGCATCCCACTCGTTACGTACGCCTTTAACGATTATTGGTGGGGAAGCAGAACTGGCCTTGCATCATCTGGATAAAAATCATGAAGCGTATTACTCGGTCGAGGCAATTGTTAAACATGCTTCAAAGATGAATCTCATCATCAATAATCTTTTGCTCTTGTCACGCACCGGATTTGAGGGTAAGATCGAAAGCAAACAGTGGATCCGGATCGATGAACTCTTATATGATGTGCAGAAGAGTGAAAAAAGCATGAACCCGGACTGTGAGATCTTTCTGGATTTCTCGCATATTCCTGAGGATAGCAGTGAGATGAATATCTTTGTAAATCCGGATCTCTTTTATATTGCTTTCAGTAATATTGTTTCTAATGCCTGTAAGTACGGGGATAAAAAAATGGTCACGATTTCACTGGTCTGTCATGAAAATCTTGTGGTAGTCAAAATTGCGGATCATGGTATCGGTATCCCATTACACGATCAGCCGCATATTTTTGATTCTTTTTATAGGGCCTCCAATGTGGGTGCAATCTATGGAAACGGATTAGGATTAGTACTGGCCAAGCATATTTTTGAATTGCATCATGCCATACTTTCGGTTTCCTCGATTGAAAATAAGGGGACATCTGTTAGCGTCTATATCCCTAAGTAATTTTTCTATTTTTGTGCCCTTAAGAGGAATTTATTTTAAAAATTTTGTTTTCATGTTGGTTTCATCAGCATGAAAATAGATAGGGAAAAGTAATTTTCCTTCATTATCTGTTGTTTTTCAATTTATTGGTTTTAAGGAACTTAAGACATGTATTTTTGTTTAAACTAATTACACCCTCAAAAATTACGAATTAGCCCCTCTCTTTAATTAGCTCTGTTTCCTAATATTGGATTGTTTAAAACGAACCAATTATAATTATGAAAGGAAATGTACTTTTTTGGAAAGGAAAAGGGTTTTTTATCTTTTTTTTTCTTTTGTTAGGCTTTAATTATGCCTCCGGACAAATCACCAAGATCCAGGGTATAGTTACTAATGCAGCGGGTATTTTACCCGGAGTGACGGTTTCTGCCGAAGGATCTTCATTAAAAACACAAACGGATGCTAATGGTCAATACAGTTTAAATACAACGGGTGCCAATGCTGTTATATTTACCTTTATTGGTTATGAAAAACAACGTGTTGTTCTTCAGGATATCACCGATTCAAAGAATGGTATTTATACTTTAAATGTGACATTAAAGGAGTCTGAGGGAGACCTTTTGGATGAAGTTGTTGTTGTTGGATTTGGAACACAGAAAAAAACAAATCTAACAGGGTCGGTTGCTGTTGTTGATGCGAAGCAATTGGAAAATAGACCAGTGAGAAATGCGATTCAAGCTTTGCAAGGTCTTGCTCCTGGATTAAATATTTCGCAAAATGGTGGAAGTCTGGAATCTAATCCAGCGATAAATATTCGTGGTGTAGGGACGATAGGAACTTCTTCTTCTTCACCTTTAGTTTTGATCGATGGATCAGAAGGCTCATTAGCAGCTCTCAACCCTCAGGATATCGAAAGTGTATCTGTACTTAAAGATGCTGGAGCTGCTTCTATCTATGGTTCTAGAGCCGCATTTGGTGTTATCCTAGTTACAACAAAATCGGGAAAAGTTGGAAAGACTTCTGTTAATTATAACAATAGTCTGAGAATGAATAAACCGACATTAATGCCTAAGATGATGGATTCTTATACGTTTGCCCAATATTTCAATCAGGCGGAAGTAAATGGAAATGGTACGCCTCATTTTTCTGAGGAATACCTGAAGCGCATTTTAGATTATCAAAACGGATCAAATAAAAATTCAATTATTGTATCTCCGGACAATTCGCAATATTGGCAGATGGCTATGCATACGGTAATGATAATGTAGATTGGTTTAAAGCGATGTATCGGGATCAAGCCTTTTCACATGAGCATAACTTAAGCCTGAACGGAGGATCGGATAAAACTACGTATTATCTGTCAGGAAATTTTATGAAACAGCAGGGTTTGATGGCCTTCAATACAGATCATTATGATCGGTATGCGATTTCGGCAAAAATAAACTCAAAAGTATCCGACATTTTTCAAATTGGCTATAATGCGCGATTGGTAAGAGAGGATTATGAACGACCTGCCGCACTGACCAATAGTTTTTATGATGATTTAGGTCGTCAAGGATGGCCCACGCTCCCGTTATACGACCCGAATGGATTTCTCTATAGTTCGCCTTCCCCTGCTTTGGTTATGAAAGAGGGCGGGGTGGATAATTCAACCAAAGATTACATTTATCAGCAATTGCAATTAACATTGGAGCCTTTAAAAGGTTGGAAAACGATTGCTAATCTCAATTATCGTACGACAACACAATTTCGTCATTGGGATTCTCAAAAACTGTATAATCATGATGTAAATGGTAATCCTTATTTATATAAAAATACGTCGAATGTCTACGAATTTGGATTGAAGGAGAATTACTACAATATTAATATTTACTCAGAGTATGATAAGCGCATGGGCGATCATCATTTTAAAGGGATGGTCGGATTTCAAGCGGAACAAACTGCTTTCCGTAATTTAGGCGTGCAAAGGGATGGAATTATCCTACCGGATCAACCGGTTATTAATATTGCTTCAGGAACAGATATCAGTGGCAATCCTGTAGTACCATCGGTTTCTGGGGAATACCAAAAATGGGCTTCGGCAGGTTTTTTTGGTCGATTAAATTATGATTTTAGGGATAAATATCTTTTCGAAGCAAATTTGCGCTATGATGGATCTTCTCGATTCAGAAGTGATAGTAGATGGGGATGGTTTCCTTCTGTTTCTGCTGGTTGGAATGTGGCAAAAGAGACCTTTTTTGAAGAGGCGTTACCCTATATCAATATGTTTAAGTTCAGAGCTTCGTATGGAGAATTGGGTAATCAGAATACAGAAATATGGTATCCAACTTATGTGGTGCAACCTACGGGAACAAACAATGGCGGTTGGTTAATCAATAATGCACGTCCTAACACAGCTTCGGCTCCGGGATTAGTCAGTGCGCTATTGACATGGGAGTCTATTAACACCACCAATATTGGTGTTGACTTTGCCGCACTAAATAACAAACTTTCAGGTTCATTTGAAGTATTTGATCGTAGAACCTACGATATGGTAGGCCCAGCTCCGCAGTTACCTGTTACATTGGGTACTCAAGTACCAGAGACCAATAATACGGACTTGAAAACACAGGGTTTTGAAGCAACTATTGGTTGGAATGATCGGACAAAAGGCGGATTAAGTTATGGTGCTAAGTTTTTGATTTCGGATAACGTAACAACAATAACACGATATCCAAATGAGATTGGTGTATTAAATAAATACCGTACAAACCAAAGATGGGGTGATATCTGGGGTTTGCAGACGCTGGGGATAG
This sequence comes from Sphingobacterium sp. IITKGP-BTPF85, assembly GCF_001006065.1. Taxonomy (NCBI): domain Bacteria; kingdom Pseudomonadati; phylum Bacteroidota; class Sphingobacteriia; order Sphingobacteriales; family Sphingobacteriaceae; genus Sphingobacterium; species Sphingobacterium sp. IITKGP-BTPF85. The sequence goes on along the minus strand of NZ_ASZT02000085.1, from coordinate 9,236 downwards.
CAAAATCACAAGAGGAAATGGATCGTCATTTGGCATCGCTTCCCAATGGAGGTCAGAGCGCTATCGGTACACAATGGGCCGCAGGTGATGTGATGTACAAAGATATAAATGGTGATGGTAAAATTGATAAAGGAGCTAGTACGGAAGGAAATTCAGGGGATTTGAGCGTCATCGGAAATAACACACCAAGGTATACTTTTGGTTTAAATCTAAATGCGGAGTATAAGAATTTTGATTTCAGTATTTTCTTTCAAGGTGTCATGAAACGTGATGTATGGCAAGGAGGCTATTATTTCTGGGGAGCGACAAATAGTAAATGGTGGTCTACAGGTTTGGTGGATCATTTAGATTATTTCCGTACAGCAGATAATGTACTTGGTGAAAACTTGGATGGATACTATGCTCGTCCGACTTTTGGTACCTCTAAAAATCAAGAAATACAAAGTCGCTACCTACAAAATGCTTCCTATATCCGAATAAAAAATGTGCAATTGGGATATACGATTCCTAAAGCGACGACCAATCGTATTGGTGTCGAACGTTTACGTGTGTATATCGCAGGAGAAAACGTCTGGACGGGATCGAAGGTGGCGGGGATGTTCGATCCTGAAACCATTGACGGAGGCAGTAACGGTACTGTGTATCCTTTAACAAAAGTATGGTCAGCGGGCTTAAGTGTAACCTTTTAAAAATAATTCATCATGAAATTCAAGCATAAAATTTTTAATATATTTCAATTGGGATTGATAACTGCGGTCGGTCTTTCTTCTTGTAATAAATATTTGGATATTAATCCACCTTCCCAAATCATCCCAGAAGTTTACCTGACGGAAGAATCGCAATTAGCGGCTTATACCATTGCACGTTATACGGAGGTGTTTCCTTCGCACGGGACGTGGTCATTTGGAACATTTGGAATTGATGGTAATACGGACAACATGGCCATGCCAAATTTAGATAACCGCTTTATTCCAGGTCAATGGCGTGTTGGAGCTGAAGGCGGTGACTGGAACTTTTCAAATATTTACCAGATGAATTATTTTATCAACACCGTGGTGCCAAAATGGAAGGAAAAGAAATTACTGGGTAATGCATCTAATGTGGAGCATTATATAGGAGAGGCCTATTTTTGAGAGCTTATGTTTATTTTACAAAACTGCAGGCATTGGGTGATTTTCCGATCATTAAAAATGTCATGTCCGATAAGGATAAAAATATATTAATAGAAGCGAGTAAACGAGCGCCTCGAAATGAAGTAGCACGTTTTATTCTGTCTGATCTGGATTCGGCAATAACTTTATTGAAGACAAATTCTCCCGATGGAAAGAAACAGAGGATATCACAACATGTTGCACAGCTTTTAAAATCGCGCGTTGGTTTATATGAAGGTACCTGGTTGAAATATTTTAAAGGAACTGCTTTTGTACCTAAGGGTGCGGGTTGGCCAGGGGAATCGAAAGATTATTTGAAAAGTTATACGTTTCCTTCTGGAAGTATTGATGGGGAAATTGACTTTTTCTTGTCAGCATCCATGACTGCTGCCGCCGCGGTTGCAGATGCGGTTGCTCTGGTCAATAATACGGGGATCATCGAATCGGCCAATAATGAAAATCCTTATTTCAGCATGTTTGGAGCGGTTGATATGTCCAACTATAGTGAAGTGTTGTTATGGCGCCAGTATAATCAAAGTCTGGTTACCCATAATGTTCCTGTGTATCAACAGCGAAGTAATTATGCGGTTGGCTTAACGCGTAGTATGGTCGAGAGTTTCTTAATGAAAAATGGACTTCCGGTATATGCTTCCGGCAGCGGATATCATGGGGATGATTACATTGCAAATGTGCGCAAAGACCGTGATGGTCGATTGCAGTTGTTTTTGAAAGAACCGGGACAGAAAAACGTGCTGATCAATGTTGGCGCAGGTACACACTATACTTTGGTGGAACCGTATCCCAGTATATGGGAAACAGATTGGGAACGTCGTTATACAACAGGATACACCATCCGTAAAGGTATCTCCTATGATGGTCTACAGACAAATAATAATGGCGGATATACCGGAAGTATTACGTTTAGAGCTTCGGAAGCTTATTTAAATTATATTGAGGCTTCTTATGAAAAAATGGTAATCTGGATGGAAAAGCGGAGGCTTATTGGCGAGCAATCAGAACGCGGGCAAAGGTGGATCCTGATTTTAATGCAACTATTGCGGCAACAAATATGAGTTTGGAAAAGAAAGACTGGGGCGTTTATTCTGCTGGAAATTTTGTTTCACCGACCTTATATAATATCCGCAGGGAGCGAAGAAACGAACTGATGGCCGAGGGTTTGCGATTGATGGATCTAAAACGCTGGAGAGCAATGGATCAGTTAATTACGACTCCCGATCATTATGAAGGGTTTAAACTCTGGGGCCAATGAAGGAATGGTATACGGCGGCGCAGTTGAAATATGGTGCTTCGAGTGATCAATCTGTTGTCTCCGATCCGGCTTTAAGTATTTATCTGCGTCCTTTGGAAGTCCGCAGTAATGCGTTGTCATATGCTGGAATTAAATTTGCAATGGCGCATTACCTATCTCCTGTAGCCATAGAGCATTTTCAACTTACTTCGGTAGACGGAAGTATTGAAAATGCTGTTATTTACCAGAATCCGGGATGGCCTTTGGTTGCCGGAAATGGGGCAACAGGCTATTGATAGGTTAACCTACTTGTCGACATCAATTAAAGAATTGTTTTTTTGCCTAGTATCCCCCTCCATGATAATATGAGATGGGGGATCTTTTATGCAAAGCGCGATCTAAGGAGAAAGAGACTTAAAAGGATTTTAATAAATAACGTATTTTATTCATGAAAAAACTATACTACTTGATTTTTCTATTGCATCTTGCTATACAGGTAAGTGCACAACATGTTTCTAAGGAAGGATATACATTGGTCTGGTCTGATGATTTGATCAAAAGGGTTCTGTAAATGATCAAAATTGGAGATTTGAGGAGGGGTTCATGCGTAACCAGGAAGACCAATGGTATCAGAAAGAAAATGTATCCTGTAAAGACGGTATATTGACTATTGAAGCTAGACGAGAGATTAAACCTAATCCTACTTATAAACCGGACACTCCACATTGGGCGCTTTCGCGATCAGATATCCGCTATACGTCTGCATCGATTAATACATCTGACAAGCATAGCTGGAAGTACGGCATCTTTGAAATGCGGGCCCGTATTCCGGTGGGTAACGGATTGTGGCCTGCATTTTGGACGCTAGGAATCGAAAAAGAATGGCCTTCGAACGGGGAAATAGATATTATGGAATACTATAAGGGTAATATCTTAGCAAATATTGCTTCTGGGACGGATAAAAGATGGCAGGCGAACTGGCATAGTCAGAAAAAAGCGGTTTCAAATTTAGGGGGAATAGAATGGGCCAAACAATTTCATGTTTGGAGCATGTACTGGGATGAACATGAGATTGCTTTGTATGTGGATGATATACTGATGAATAAAGTGAAGCTGGATAAATTGACAAACCGTGATGGTACAGGATTTAATCCTTTTAAACAGCCACATTATATCTTACTTAATTTAGCTTTAGGCGGTATCAACGGAGGAGAAGTTGATGAAAATCTGTTGCCGGCCAAATATGAGATTGATTATGTCAGGGTATATCAAAAGAGTGATAAACAGCAAAAAAAGTAAAATTTGTACCTGGCGAGCTTTGGCAGGATAATAAAGGCAATCACATAAATGCACATGGTGGTGGAATTGTTCATCATAGTGGCACTTATTATTGGTATGGTGAGAAAAGAGGGGGAACTGAATCACAGGGTGTCAATGTTTATTCTTCTAAGGATCTCTATAACTGGACTTTTGAGAAATTGGCCTTTTCTCCGTCAGATGATAAGGAGAGTGATATTGCTTGGGGTTGTATCATAGAGCGACCAAAGGTCATATACAATAAAAGGACTAAGAAATTTGTGATGTGGTTTCATCTCGAGTTGAAAGGTCAAGGTTATGCCGCGGCGCGGGCTGCGGTTGCAATTAGTGATTCTCCCACAGGTCCTTTTAAGCTGGTAGACAGCTTTAGACCTAATGGTCATATGTCGAGGGATATGGGACTTTTTGTGGATGATGATGATGTTGCATATCACATCTATTCTTCAGATGAGAATTACGAATTGAGATTATCAAAGTTGACTCTTGATTATTTGGCTCCTACAGCATCGGATAAATTATTGTTTAGAAATCATCGCGAAGCTCCTGCATTGTTTAAATACAATAAAAAATATTATTTGTTTACAAGCGGTTGTACAGGTTGGGCACCCAATAAGGCGGAATTGCATGTTGCAGATGATCTTTTTGGACCCTGGACTTCTTTAGGAGATCCGATGCGTGGCCCCGACGCGCAAATTACCTTTGACGCGCAATCTACTTTTGTTTTACCTGTTGCGGGAAAGAAGGACGCCTTTATTTTTATGGCGGACCGTTGGAAGCCTAAAAATTTGTTGGATAGTCGCTACATCTGGCTCCCGATTGACCTTAAGAATGGTACGGTAACCGTCTCATGGAAAGATCAATGGAAGCTTGATGTATTTAAATGAAATTTGGACATTCGTTAATCTCATTGCTTTAAGGTTTTTAACATTGGTATAAATCAATCTACCTTTAAGGTGCATCAAAAATCTGTTTTAAATGTGCTATAAACAATTTGAAACAGATTTTTCTACCTTAATGGGTACTGTAATTTAATCGTCTAATCGGGCATTCGATATCTGTTTTGAAATGCTTTTCGATATTTTTTTACATAATCTGAAGGATTTGATCCAAATAGCTTTTTGAACTGTTCACGAAAATATTTGATGTCGTAAAATCCAGCCATATCAGCAGCTTCATTAATTTTTGCGTCCGTATTGATTAATATTTCTGCAGCTTTTTTGAGCCTGACCGATCGGATAAATTCATTTATTGTTTGTCCGGATATGGCTTTTATCTTTTTATATAAATTGGAATGGCTCATACCAATTTTGCAGATAGGGAGGTGACGTTCAAATCTTCTAATAAATTCTCCTCGATGATGCGAATACACTTTTCAATGAAATCTTTGTCTTTGTCGGTTATTTTTAATGTGTTGGACTGAAGGGTAATTGCATTGAAGAAAAACTCTTGTAGATGCTGACGATTTTTGACTAGCGTATTGACTCTGGCACGCAATACAGCCGCATCAAATGGTTTGCTCATATAATCATCTGCACCAAACCGGATCCCCTCTAGCTTAGTGCTTGAAGAAGCACTATTGGTGAGTAAGATAACTTGAATATGACTGGATAATGGATTGGATTTTATGGCTTGACAGAGCTCTATACCGTTCATACCATCCATCATTACATCGCTGATAACAACCTCGGGTTGCTTACTTTTAATGGTAGATAATGCATCGATGCCGTTTGCTTCATGATAGACCATATAATCATTTTCAAAAAGCTTAACCAAATAATCTCGTAGTTGATCATCATCATCAACGACTAATAAACCTACTTTTGGACTAACAGAATGAAGCTTATTAGACGAGTTTGTTGTTTCTGTTGGTGAAGAGATCCATGTTTCCATTAACGTTGAGGTATAATTACTATTTGGATTGGATGAATGGTCCCGTTGATAGTTTTCGTTTAGTAAGGGAAGCTTGAGCTCGAAAACAGTTCCTTGGTCCTGCGAGCTTTGATAGGAAATATGTCCTTTGTGCATCGCTATAAAAGTTCGGGTCAAATACATGCCAATTCCAAATCCGGTCTGTTTTTTTGTTCCATTGCGGTTGTCCGAATAAAATTTTTCAAAAATCTTATCGCCGATATGATCCGGAATTCCAATGCCGGAGTCTTTGATCAATATTTGTATATATTTTGGATGGCAGTTTATAGTAAAAGTAATTTGACCGTGTTCTGGAGTAAACTTAAAGGCATTGGAGATTAAATTACAAAGTACAATCTCTATTTTTTCTTTATCTGCTTGGATGATAATGTCATCATGATCTGCAGAAAATTGATAATCAATATGCTGTAATTTTGCTTGTGCAGAGAAATAGAAATAGATCTCTTCTGCAAAGTGGTGTAAGTTAAATTGGCTAATGTGAAGTTTCTCACCCTGTTCCTCCGCTTTTCTAAAAATCAATAATTGATCGACAAGACTTAAAAGGCGTTTGGCATTACGGTGCACCACTTGTAATGTGGTTGAATTCCGGTTATTTTCATCGCTTTGCAACAGGTCTGTTATAGGATTAATAATTAAAGTAAGTGGAGTCCTGAATTCATGTGATATGTTCGTGAAAAAGGCTTGCCTTTTTTCATAAATTTCACGTTCCTTGATGACATGCAATTGCGAAACTTCAACCTGGTATTGGAGTGCCGTTTGTTTGTTTCGATAGCGATTGTAGTAATAAAAGGCACATGCTATCCCTGATAAATAAATCAGGTAAGACCACCACGTACGGTACCAGGGTGGTAATATACGGATCGTTAGCGGTACAATATTTTTTGTCCACTTGCCTTCAGTATCTGTTGAATTGATCAGTAATGTATACTTTCCTTCGTATAGATTATTATAATTAATGGAACGGGAGACTCCTGCATCATTCCAATTTTTATCCCAACCTTCGAGCATATACCTGTACTTGATCTTGTTGGGGGAGGCGAACTCTAGGGCAACATAGTCAATGGATATTGATGATCCATAGGGTAAGGTTATTTGGGAAATTTGATGTTTATCATTGAGTTGAACCTGATGAGTGGAGTCATTCAGTTTAATATTATTAATTTTGATGGTAGTCAATGCCAGTGATGGTATATGTTTTCTGGCTTGGATCTTGTCTGGATCGAATAAGTCAAATCCATTGATACCGCCAAAGATGAGTTGTCCGTCACTTAGTTTATGAGCGGCACTATACGAAAATTCATTATTCAGCAGACCATCTGTTTGATCGTAATTTGTGAATGATTTTGTAGTTGTATTAAATCTAGACAGACCATTAAAAGTACTCAACCATAAATTTCCTTTCCGATCTTCTAAGATATTTAAAACAGAATTGTTCGAGAGTCCATTGCTCTGGGAATAATTAACTTTTATTTTTTTGCTGTTTGGATCAAATTCAATCAGTCCACGACCCTCGGTTCCGATCCACATACGACCTTTGCTGTCGATATAGATTGAACGGACGGGTTTTCCAATGTGATAAGTTTCAAAAGCTTGCGCTTGTTTATTAATCTTTATTAATGTGTTATAATTTCCAGCCCAAAGACTTCCTGATTTATCTTCGGTTAAGCAGTTCAGATCGATTAAGGAATCATTGAATTGCTCGAATCGATCTGTGATCGGGTTATATTTGTAGAGGTATCCATTTGAAAAAGTAGTTGCCCAAATATTTCCTGCAGCATCTTCTAATAGAATCTGTACGCTACTATTGATCAGTCCATTATTGGCAATACACGTGTAGGTTTTAGACTTACCATGTTGCTCATATAGGACAATCCCATTGTCGGTTGCAGACCAGATGTTACCCTTACGATCTGCTAAAATATTATTAATGACATTGTCCGTTAAGTTCTGATCCCCTTTTTTTATAGATCGAAATAGGTTTGTGGAACGGTTCCATATATACAATCCATTTCCTTCTGTGCCTATCCAAAGTGTGGATGGATCAACTTGAGCAAAGGAGCGTACAAATTTTGGATAGTTAGTATTGTTTTGTAATGATATATCCTGCTGTGATTGGAAATTCAGTTGCTGATCATCAATCAAATGGATACCTCCCTTAGCAGTTCCAATCCATTTTTTGTTGTCTTTTCCCACATAGGTTGTATAGATCGCATTGCTCGTTAAAGCATTGGGAGCTAAGGAAGACTGATTCAGGTAGCGCACATTATCGTTTTTTAAATCGATGATGGATATGCCATTGTCTTGCGTAGAAACCCATAGCTGATCGTCATTGACTAGGGTTAGTTGATTGACCTGATCCGAACTTAAATTTTTTTGAAATACTTTTGATATTTTTCGAGATGCGTTATGAAAAATGTATACACCGTGATAGTTTGCAATAAAAATATCACCAGTTTGATTACTGGTCATACTTGTTGCTTCTAGAATATCATGATTGATAAGTTGTAATTCTTGATTTTGAATATCGAATCGATATAAACCTCTGTCACTAATAAGTACCCAGATTTGATTTTTTTATCAATATGAATAACAGGAACTGAGTAATCCACTACTGATCTTTCTTTGTCAAATTTTAATGGAATACGGATGGCATTATCCCGGTTATTTTCTTTGAGTAATAGTCCTAATCCGTTTGTCCCAATATAAACATTGTTTTTTTTGTCGACTTGAATCGTCTTTGTGTCGACATTCATGATATATTTTTTTTCAGGATTGTCAAAGTCTAAGAAAGACAGAAGGGAAAAGGTATCAAAATTTCGGTCATAAATAGCAACGCCTTGTCCTGTTCCGATCCATAATTTTTTTAATTGATCTTCTACAATGCAATAAATATAATTGTGGGGAAGACTATTGGTCTGATTCAGCTGATTGCGATATGCTTTGATTTCGTAACCATCGTAACGGTTTAATCCATCAAATGTGCCAAACCACATGTAGCCTTGGCTATCTTGAAAGATTGATTTAACCGAACTGTTCGATATTTGTTGATTGATGTTCGAATTCGTAATTTGGCTTACTGCACTCCACGGTCGTGTATAATACAATAGAATCAGTATTGAAATTATTAGTTGATGAAATTTATGACTGTTCATTGTTGTGATTTTTCCATTCAACAGCATTTACCTTGTTTAAAAATGGCTTTTTATTTACCAAAAAAATGCTGCTATTTCCCTTGTTGTCAGATTTTTAAATATCAAATATTTTTAAATATCATAAATTTATAGATAGACATTATACGCTAAACGGTACCTCGTTTGGACACATATTTTATCTTTAAAACCGGTGATTTTTTAAAGATATAGAATGTTTAATAAATAATAACTGTTTGCTTTACATTTATCAAGCTAACAGATCATTTAAAATGAAGATACAGGTGGGTAGTTTTGATCGATAAAGCAATGATATTCGGACGGAAATAGGTAGGTTTTTGTGAAACTCTTCTTCATAGGGAGAATGCTTTATTCGATGTGAAAATAATAAAGATGAGTCTGTAGAAAGACTCAGGGAAAAATTTGAAACACTAAAAAGCC
>NZ_ASZT02000084.1:0-23143 GCF_001006065.1 Sphingobacterium sp. IITKGP-BTPF85 | reverse complement strand
TTCTATAGCTTCTTTAGCATGGTACGTTAAGATTGCAGTAGCACCCTGCACGACGGAAAACTCATTAGAGTCTCCAATATAGCGGTTTCTTGTAACCAACCATTACCAATAGCATAATTTCAGGATTTACAGTACCAAAAATCATTCCTGCGATGCTCTCCAGCCCAAAGAAGCAGAAGGAAAGAACGCCCATTGCGAACCTATCGGGAATTTGGAAGAGCCATCATAACGACCGTTCACTTCAAACAGATAACGGTCTTTGTAAGCATAGTTAGCTCTAAAAAATAATCCTGCGATCCGGTATTTTTCATAATTACCAGAAGCAGTAATGGCATCCCCAAGAGCAAGATTAATATTGCTGACATCATTGGTTAATAGTCCATTTTTAGAAACATCAACACTTTCTCTTACCTTTTGCTCATAGTTATACCCAATTAACCCTTTAAAGTAGTGATTCTGTTTAAACGTATTCTCATACTCCGCATAGATATTTGTAAATAAGTTACGTTCTTGAAGCACATACTTTGATATATCATTATACTGGGTTGCCAGCTGAAGGATTTCACCCTCCTTTATACTATAGGGAATAGGAATACGTATTCTTGTCGCCACATCATCCTTATTCATAAAAGTGAAATCTCCCTTTACTCTGAACGTGTTGTTGAAAAATTTAGTTTCAAAACTTGTTGTATTACGCAATAGACCATCATCGGTATCTTTACCATTTTTACTCATGATAAAATCTCCCACAGAATACGCCGCAGAATATGAAAGCGTTCCATCAGGATTGAAGATAGGAGAGGTCGGATGCCCTTCATCGGCGATGTTACGCAGAATATTTCCGCCTTCACCAACAGTCATCGGGATATGGTACTTTTTGGCCGAATAGTCTAAATTATTAGCGATACGTAACCAGTTGGTCACCTGTATGCCTCCCTTTGCTCTTAAATTAAGACTTCTAAATTTATCGGTATTATAGCGATATAGACCATCGTAGCCATAGTATCTTCCCGAAAGGTAAAAATCTGTTTTTCCAGAAGATCCATTGATCGCGATATTATGGTTCTGAGCCATCGTATTATCCTTGATCAAAGCTTTATAATAATCTTCATTGCCATAATACACGTAATTTCCATTACCATCGACAGTCACCTGTTCCTGAATACCGGCATCATTGCGCCTTTTAAATTCTTCCAGCCAGGCCAGTGAAAAAGGTTGTGTCTTGTTCATCTTACTCGGAATTGATGAATAATTATTCCAGGAATTGTAAGCCTCCGAAAAATGAGATGCATAGGTATAGCCGTCCGTTACAAATTGAGGCGTTGCGGTCGGCTTCTGGCTTGCCAGGGAACCCGAATAATTGACAGAAGTGCGACCCTGTTTTGCTTTTTTTGTACTGATAAGTACTACGCCAAAAGTACCCCTCGATCCATATATCGCAGCCGATGAAGCATCTTTTAAAACAGATACAGACTCAATGTCATCCGGGTTTAAATTTGCAGGATCACCTTCCACACCATCAATCAGAACAAGAGCAGCTCCACCTTGACCAATGGAAGTCGTGCCGCGTATGTTAAAACTCGCTGAACGGCTCGGTTTGCCATCGGCCAGATTGATATTTAAATTTGGAACAGCACCTTGTAGCATTTGCGTTGCATTAGCAGCCATGCGTCCTTCAAACACTTCTTTGCCGACCATATCGACAGCTCCAGTAAGATTAGCTTTTTTTGCGTACCGTAACCCACCACAACAACCTCGTCCAGTTGAGAAGAACCTTCTTCCATTCGGATCAAAATGGAGTTATTGTCCGCAGGTTTAACAATAAAATTATTTTCCTCTTTGTTTCCATAACCGACGATTGAAAATCGAATGTTATACGATTTACCAGCTTCAAGGGATTCAAATAGAAATAGTCCCTTAGCATCTGTGGCGGTATTGGTGATCACTTTGTTCAGAGAATCGGTGACCGTAACAGTTACACCAGACAAGAGCGAACCTGTTTGGCTGACGACAGTTCCTTTTACACGACCTTTTTGTTGCCCGTACAGCGGAGATGTAAGCACAATGCTCCCCAGTGCGAAAATCAATGCTCGTTTTTTAGGTGTTCGTTAATTTTCATGTTTATTTTAAAAATTAGTCAATATGATTTCACGTAATACATTAATTATAGTTTGTCTATCCAAGGAAATTTCAGTGGATCAGCTCATTAATTGGAAGATTCAGCCTTTTTGCTCACATAGTAAGTAGGATTGCTCTTTTCTATATTCAAGCTCGTTTAGACCACATAAAATATGCAGGATATTTTCGATGCTTTCAGATACCTCAAAAGCACCGGTAAAGGTCAGTTGATTGACGTTCACACCGTCATATATAATTGCAACCTGCTTTGCTTTTGCGATTGAAGCAAATACCGTTTTTAGATTTTCTTTTTCAAAATTCAGGCTTGAAGAAGTTGCTGCTAAGGATACAGCAACGCTATGCTGCGGAATAGGATCCGTATTCTTGATAGACTTTTCGCTTTTTTTGAGATTTTCCATTTCAATCGCTGGGTCATATTATTGATGACGATCTGTTCGCCGGCACGCAATACCGTTTCATGAAATCTGTGCAAACTTTGGGCTGTAGGAGCTACTCGGATAGATCCTTCTACCAGATGAATATTGGTCTCTTTATTATTTTGCCCATCAATGATAAAGACTGTACCCAGAGCAGTAGTTGCTATTCCATTTGAGATAACCGTAAAAGGTCGGTGTTTATCTTTTGTAACATCAAACTTTCCTTTTCCGGTTAGAGAAAGCATACGGGAGGTATCCGTAAACTGAGGGTTATAAGTCAGGGAACTATGAGGAGATAAAGTGACGCTTGTACCATCTGGCAATATATGTCTCACAAATACACTCGTGCTGCTCACAATCCGCTTTTGAAGGGGTAGTACTGTGACCGAAGTATGAACAAAATCCTGTTGATTTTTCCAAATAATCGAGACTCCACCTGCAACGAGAAGTACACTTGCCGCTATTTTGACAAAAATACGGGATAACGATTGTTTTTTACGAGCAGACTGGTCTCCGATAGTCGTGATGAGACGGTCATAAACTTCTTTTTTTGTTCTGGCTTAGTCTCTCCGATAAAAGAGTCGGCCGCTGATCAAATTCCTCTTGCAGTTCCGCTTTGAGTTCATGATCTGTTATTTCGAGTTGGTCGAGTAATTGCTGTTTCTCCTTTGGAGAAGCATAACCGGACCAAAATTTCTGTATAAGTTGCTTTGTATTCATATCGTTGGTATAAATACTAGCAATGATGGTTTAGGGGATGAAATTTTGGATTAACAAATGATTAAGATTATGTAAATTCTAAAGATGCTCGGTATAAAAGATCACCAATAGTCCCAGTGCAGTATATGGAGCCTCATTTTGGATATAATCTTTGATTGCACGGTTAGACTGTTTCAGATAATCTTTAACAGAATGACTGCTTATCCCCATTATTTTTGCGACCTCATCCGCAGATCTCCCTTCAATTCGACAAAGTTTAAAAACCTCCCGTTTCTTTTTTGGTAATTTTTCAACCGCCTGATGGATCATCCTGATTTGCTGTTCATACAGATCTTCATCAATCACATCTTCATTTTCAAGTTGTAGGTATTGATCGTAAGTATCCACACTTTCAATAGCTTCTTTCACCTTTTCTTAAGGAAAGTAATGGATTTATTATAGCTCACCACAAATAGCCACCCAGGAATTGATTTTTCATCCACCAGCTTTAGTCTATTTTGCCAAAGTGCAGTAAATACCTCTTGCAGTAAATCCTCAGCACATTCAGGTCGTTTAACCAAACGCAGAATATTAGCGTATACCGCATTGGCATATGTGTCATACAACTGTGCAAACTTATGCATGTCGATAGCAATAGGTTGTTGTGAGGTATCTGTAATTAGAAAGTTATCCATAGCAGTACATGTATTTGGCAGATCGTTTCAGGATTTGCAATCGCAATCCATTTTATGGTAGACAAAGCTATCTAATCAATGCTATCAAGATGTAAAGTTGTCATTAAGGAAATGTTAATCTATAAAATTGAACGCCAAAGGAAAAGAAATACCCGTATCCTAAAAAAAATAACTATGTTTATTCCATTGAATACAAAATAAACGAATGAAACGAACAGCATTACTAACCTTACTTTCTATTTCCACCTTTACCACTGCAGTTTTTGCACAGCAGGATTCCATGATGTTAGATAAAATCTATCATGAATCTTTCTATCAAGGACAGGCTTACGACAATTTGCACTACCTCACAAAACAGATCGGCCATCGTATTGCCGGATCACCTGCGGCTGATAAAGCTGTAGTCTGGTCCAAAAGCCTGATGGAAAAACTTGATTTCGACAAGGTATACCTACAGGATGTAAAACTCCCTTATTGGATCGCGGTCCAAAAGAAAAAGCCTACATAGTAGGTTCAAAGGAGTCTCTCAATATCCTCGCGTTAGGAGGTTCAGTAGCCACACCATCCAAAGGGATAACAGCCGAGGTTATTGAAGTCCAATTGTTAAGTGATCTGAAGAAATTTGGTGACCAGGTACGTGGAAAAATTGTTTTCGTCAATAAACCATGGGACGAGTCTATCGTAGAAACTGGTGTTGCATATGGACTCAACTCAAGTCAACGAAGCCGCGGTCCAGCTGAGGCTGCTAAATTAGGAGCAGTAGCTTACTTATTTCGATCTTTATCATCATCCACAACTGATGACTATCCCCATACAGGAGGAACAGGTTATGTCAAAGGAATCGATAGTATTCCTGCTATGGCAATATCTGCGACTTCAGCCATTAAGTTGAGCGAAGCATTAAAAACCAATCCTCACACAAAAGTTTATCTGGAACAGCATTCCGCTTGGAAAGGAATGGTGCAGACACACAACGTTATTGCAGAATGGAAAGGTGCAGAATTTCCTGATAAGATTATCACGATCGGTGGACATATTGATTCTTGGGATGTAGGAGAAGGGGCACACGATAATGGAACCGGTACTATGGGGACTCTAGATGCGATACGTACCTTGATGGCATTAGGATATAAGCCTAAGCACACCATCCGTTTAGTATTTTATATGAACGAGGAAAATGGAGTGCATGGTGCATCAACCTATGGACAGGTCGCTAAAGATAAGCGGGAACAGATTGTTGCCGCAATAGAAAGTGATGCTGGTGGATTTGCACCTAGGGGTTTTGACATTAAAGCCTCCGCCGAAAGGGTTGTGTGGATGCAACAACATTGGAAGCCTTTATTTGAACAGAAATTCTGGGTATCACGTTTTTTACAGGGAAGTCCGGGAGTAGATTCAGGAGTCTGGGGACAGCATTTTCCAAATACCGTAATGTTCAACTTTAGACCAGATCCGCATCGTTATTTTGATCTGCACCATACGGCAAAAGATGTCTTTGAAGCCGTCGATAAACGAGAACTGCAATCAGGAGTAGCGGCTATTGCCTCTTTGCTGTATTTAGTTGATCAACAGATAGAACAGCTGTAAGAGCTAAACAATAAATAGAAAGGGAGCCAAACTGTAATATGGCTCCTTTTTTTAGTTGATCGTTTGGTGTAAAGCAATTCTATTCCCCTCGCTATCTTCAAACTCAGCAACAATAAAACCAAGTAAATCATTTATAGTTTTTGGATATAATATTTTTCCACCTTCCGAAATAACTTTTTCAAGTGTTGCATCCATATCTTGCGTCTTAAAATAAATAATAACACCCTGTTTGGTAGGTGTATAGGCATCACCTTTGGCCAGTGCTCCAGAAATACCACCACTAGCTTCCTCAAAAGGGAAAAGGGACATTTCATAACCATCGATGATTTCTTTTTCGAATTTAAAATTAAATACTGCAGTGTAAAATTTCTCCGCACGATTTAGATCATGAACTGGAATTTCAAAGTAGATCACTGGGTTTGTTTGGGACATAAGGGTATTTTGTTTGGTAATATATTATTGTTTTTACTGATTTGAAGAAGGGGCAAGTAGCACTATTTTAATTTACCTGTAGCAAAATTAAATGCTTTAGTAGAGATTTCATCCAATTGGCAGTAAAAGAACTGTGCAAAGCCAACATTAACATGATTTGTATTGAAATGTATTTTTTTTTATAAAGATTCTGCATGGATGTTTTCTAAATTTTTAATGACCAATTTAAAATAGCGTCCATAACATCGATCCAATGCGGCTTATCATTGACCTGCTTATTGTTGATCTCAAAAACTGTAAATTCAATATTCACAATTTTGTTTTTTTGAGCAATGGCTACTTAAAATAAAAAAGCAGATAAAAGCAGAGTTTGCATTTAAACACATATTGGATTATCTGTCTAAGATAATAGTTTTTCCAATTTTTTAATTCATATTGTTTAACTAATATTGATCATGGAACTTTTTATAATTACGACTTATATTGATTTTAAATATTTCTCTCGAGCAATACTTTTGAAATTGGAATATTTTCAAACTAGGTTCTAACGTAAGGGTTAAGTTTGATAATAATCAAAATGAGATATTCGAAATGCTATTTTCTAAATTGAGCAAGTAAGCATAAGGTTATTTAATAAGTGATAACATATAATCCTCTTGTCAAAAACTAGTTTAATTATATTAATTTTATAGGACAAAGTTATGCCTCTGAAATAATCAATTGAGCATCTTGGCATTTTAAAGATCTTGTATACACACGAGGCCGTTGATGTGGTTTGGGAAAATATACGATTTTGTAAAAAATCAAATTCTTTTTCGAAGCCAGGTTAAGATATTATAATTAATAACTTTATTTCAAATGAATCAAAAATATCTACTTACATTACTTTTGCTTACATTAAGCCATTTTACCTACGCACAATTTGCAAAAATTATTGATAAAGATGGCTATGTAAATGTGAGGAAGCAAGCGACAATTAAGAGCGACATCGTTTCAAAAATCAATACAGAGGAGATTGTGTATGCATTTCCCGATGAAAAACTGCGAGATTGGGTTATTGTTGACTATACCGATCGTCAAAATGAGAATATTACTGGATATGTACACCAATCTAGGATTAAACTAATCGAATCCTATGAAAAGATCCCAATTAAATCCTTTAATGATAGCATTGCAAAATTTATATCGAAAGATGTTTCAGTGGAAATTAAGTCAGAAAAATTTGATTACAAAAAAAATAAAAGATACTTTTCATCGACAAAATATGAGGATTATATCGTTGAAGACAAATTCAAAGGGCAACAGGTCTGGGGAACAGATGGTACAGTTCCTGCAAGCCATTATACATCCATAACAGCAACGATAAAAGGAAGAAATATCCAGATCCCAAAAAAGGAAATTGAGAACTTATTTAACGTAAATAATGAGTTTGCAGGATGTTACTATGACAATCTAAATGATACTTTATACATCACTACTTTCAATGGTGATGGGGCGGGAGGGTATGCTGTATTGTTTAAGATAGAAAAGGGGATCTATAAAGCTAGAGTTATAACAATGCCCTTTTAGCATAATCAGGGAAATTTCAGTTTTGATTAATACGCACAAACGACGTCAGGCATATAAAAAAATAAATAAAATAGGTAATCATACAAGTTGCGATACTTATCACTTCATTAACCAAATAAAATGAATAACATCAATAAATATTTTTACCGCTCTTTTATTTTCATTTTAATTTCAGTCCCGACGCATGTATTCTCCCAAAGTATTAAAAATAAAAACAAGTATACTTACGAGGTAAGAGAAGAAAAGGGGGACGTAAATCACGATGGTAAAATCGATAGAGTAACTGTAAAAATGGATACTATAGATGAAACCAGGCCGTTAAGATTGCAAATTTTCTTATCTCAACCTAATGGAAAGCTAGCTTTGACGGCATCCTCAGATAAAATTATCGAACCGCAGTATCCTACCGAAAACCAAGGCAAGTTTAATGGCTATCAAATTCCTAGTTTCTTTATAGAAAATGGAATCTTAAGAATGTGGAGCGAAATTAAAGGCGGAAATATTACCTACCACTTCAAATATAAGAAAGGGAATTTTGAATTGATTTATGTCGATAAGCTTATATACAATGCTACCAAAGGTTATATTGATGAAAATACGATATTCACAGAAATTAAATTTGACTTGGTTACAGGTATTAGAACCGAATCTGATGAAAAGTTAGGATCTACTAAACCGCTGGCGGTTCGAAAAAAAAGAGTTTTAATAAGACCTTTACCCAAAATACAAGATATTAAATTTTCTGATAAAGATCTTTATTAATTATTATCCATCGATACAGTAAGGGAGAGCTTGTCAATAATCACTTCCTATCTGCAGATAAAAGGATAAATGCATAGAGAGAATACCGTTTTTGTGTTGCCTGATAACTTTCCTGAAAAGTATGCCTTTCATGGCAGGATTAATTTTGCAAATCTGAAGTATAAACCACTAATTCCAAATCTTTGTTAAAGGTAATAAAAGAAAAATCTGTGCTTATATTATTACTGTTATAACGAATGATTTCGCCCGACTCGAAGTCACTTAATGCTAACGCATAACTTGGATCTTTTTGTACCATTAATACATTCTTGTAAAACAATACATAACCCAAAAGAGGTAAGTGCGTGTTCATTTGACTGTTCAGATAGTTTGTGTAGAAAACGATTGAGCGTTCGTCACTAAAATCCACTTCAAAATCCACACGTTGCTTAGTAACCAAAATGCCTTCATTTCCGTGAACCGGAACTACAGCAATCGGTTCTGGATTGCCAGTTAGCATCGCCCAATCTGGAAGTGCATAAACAAATTTGTCGCTGTAATCAGCTTCTATTTTTTGTTTAGCGAAAGCGATTCCCTTTTGGATGATCGTGGGATCAATGTCATTAAATCTATTCATATCATAGTGCTATTTGTCTAAAAATAGTATTCTTTCTGATTTTCGCTTTCTTTTTGCGTTACTTTATGCAGCTGCAGGTCTTGCTGTTAACACAATCGTAATGAAAGTATTTTTTATCATCTACTTAAGTTTGGAGAGGAGAATCAGAGATGTTTTCTACAAAATTACAGAGAATGGCTCACCTAGATTACCCCTCGAATCAGGGATATTGCAAAGAAATGTAGGAGGCTTAACTTAGCGCAAAGTTCTTCCTCTAATTTCAGCTCATGAAGTAAAATATTTTTTAGAGATACTTACAGAAAGAAATCAATTGGTTGCGTAAATGTTTCGGCTTTATTTATATAGAGCCCCGAAGGGCTCTATCATTCATCAAGAAGAATTATTTATGATAAAGTAATTAACTGCTGTTAATTTTACAGCTTGCAGAAGTTGGAGTATTACGTTGTATTTTACTTTATCAATTCTTTTAACTTTTCCTTTGCATTCGTGTTTTCCGTGTTTAATGCTAAACTTTTTTTATAATTTTCAATAGCTTTTTTAAGATTACCGTCCATCATATAAGCTTCTCCTAAAGAATCGTAAGCTTCATACGATTTCGGAAAAGATAAAATTTCGAGTGTGAATACGTCTATTGCTTTTTTATATAAACCTCTTTTAATCATCTCGTACCCTTTGGCATTCAGGTCGGCTTCAGATAGTTCTAATTTTGATTCTTTTATAAGAATTGCAGCTTTATCAAGACCCTTATCCAAACAAGTGTTGATCACTTTTTTGGTGTAAAAATAAATATCGAGCTTTGGTGTTGAACCTGCAATTGTTTTTTCAATAAAAAAACGAGCATCTAAAAATCCCTGATCCAGGTCTTTATTCGTAAGTAGAATTACAGTATAATTTTGTTTGTCAAATATCCGCCATTCAGCACCAACACCAAAATGTCCGCCACTGTGGCCGTATATTCCAGATCCTTTTGCTCCTGCAAACTGCATTCCGTATCCATACCAACCATTTTCAGGTTCCTTTTTCATAAAATCTGTATACTTAGCATTTAAGAGCTTATTATTTTTAAATGCCAATGCAAATTTATACAGATCATTTATGGTGGTATAGCCTCCTCCCGCAGAACTACCCTTGACAGCACTCATAAAAAATGTTTTTTGTAATTGGTTTGGATAAACATCCGAGAGTGTATAGTTTTCTGCTTCATTTTCTATAATATGGTCAATATCAAAATTGCCCGTATTTTGCATGTTTGCTTTAGCGAAAATATGCTTTTTAATATAATCTTCATAAGGCATTTTACTCACAGTTTCTATAATTCTACCGAGCACAATATAGTTTGTATTCCTGTAAGAGAATTGCTCATTCGGCTTAAATTCCAACGGTTCATTTTCATATAAATCGCTAAGGCTTTCTATTGTTCTAAATTTTACTTTAGAAGTATTCAAAAACTTATCAGAATAAAAATAATCAGCCAGCCCACTTCTGTGTATGAGTAATAATCTAATTGTGATAGAATCTCTTGCGACCTTATTTGGATAATTTGGGAGAAATTTTCCAATAGGATCATCTAAGGATAATTTTCCTGCTTGGATTAATTGGAATATAGCAACTGCTGTGAATGATTTCCCTATGGAAGCATAAGAAAACTTTGTGTCCGTATTATTTTTGACTTTGTGCCCCAAATGCGCGAATCCATAAGATTTCTGCACTAAAACATGATCATCTTTCGCTATTAAAACAGCACCGCTAAAACCGCCTAAAGAATCCAGATAGCTAACAATCTCCCTTGCTTTAGTGTTTTGCGAAAAAACGGTTTTATTATTTGTACAAGAAAATATAATGGTGACAACTAATAGTTGGATACATTTTTTCATTTCATAGATGTTTTACAGTTTTGGGTAATTTTGTTTAATATTTCAAATAATTGTTTTAATTCTTGTTCTGACAATGAGTTTAACGCAATCTCTCTATTTTTCTTTATAACAGGATTTAGTTTTTTAATGATTTCTTTACCATTAGGTGTGATTTTTAACTCCGATTTTCGTTTGTCAGCATCGTCAATAGTCTTTGTTAGATAGTTTTTGTTTATCATCAACTTAATTATTCGGGTCATTGATGCATAATCCTTAAAAACTAAATCGGCAATTTCAGATTGACTTTTATCCTCTCTGTCAATGATAATTAGAATCAAAGCTTGGTCCACAGTAATTGTTGGAACTATACTAGATATATTCTGTTGACATAATCTACGATAAGCTTTTATAGTTTCTTCAATGGAGTATAATACGGTGTTAGTTGGAGTTTCGAATTTCATATTTACTTGATATATCAAACAAATATAATTATTTATTTGATATATCAAGTAATTGTAGAAGATAAGATCACGTAAGTGTTAAGTATATCTATGAATGGGGTTATTCATTATTATCTATTCGAGATTGATTTAATATAAACAAAATTTGATCAAAGTATCACGCTTTTTAAAAGCTTGTAAATCAAGAATATTTTTAATCTCTTAATAAGTGTTAGCAACATTGGTTGATAGTTTTCAATGATTTCCATTCGTGTTCAATGTTTTCCATCAATAAAGCGTTGTCAAATTGTATTGAACCCGTTGGAAAGATGTCTTTATTTTCGAAAAAACTTGATTTTACATTTGCTACTTCAAGCGGTTTAACTTCCCAATTATACGTTTCAAGTTTTAGACCGTCAAAATTTTTTCCATTAGGGGAGTAGCCAACAGATCCGTTCTCAAAAAATGCTGAAACATTTTCTATAGTTTCAAATATGGAGTTATCGTTTAGCTTATGGTTCAATTTTGCGTCAATCTCAATTATTGTATGATCAGAACTCACAAAGTCAATGTGAAAATGATTGTTTTGCTCTTTCACATTAAAGTTTGCTAAATAATGCTTTCCTGGAAATATTTTTCCTCCAACAAGTGCGTTTAGTTTTAAAGATGTATCACGCCTTGGAATATAAACACCTTCTTTAGTTTTACCATTTTCATCCCATTCAACAGCAATTCTATGAGCTCCGTTTTCAGAATTTACGCCGATGAAATTCGGAAGTCCTTTTGGTTTGATGTTTTTAAGCCTTATCAGGCAAATGCCAACTATTGCTTTTCCTTTATAAAGCTTTGGCCGAAAAGGTTTTGGTAAAATTTTCTCGACAAACTCCGGCTCAGCAACATAGTTTACTAATATTCGTCTTTCAATTATTCCGTGAATTGTTGGGATTCTCATTTTATATTGCGTGTTTTGATACCATTACTACTAATATTAATTAGTTTATAAACCAAGATCTATTGGTAAAAACACCACGTAGTTACACTTAGTTTTAACTTGTCCGTTAGAATTGAAAGCAACAATAAGAAATAGGGGTGTTAAAGTATATAGCCATTTTAAATATGACAACTATAAGACTATTTCATCTGTTTATAGCTTACTTAATTCCAAGACTAAACTTTCCCAGTCAAATCCAAATTCTGTAGGAATCAGTTTCCCTTCTGGTGTAAGGATGTATTTGCTTGGATATCCACGGACTTTATAATTTTGTTCTACTTTAGAATCGGACATCAGTACCGGCATTTCATAATTATTGTTCGTTAAAAAGCGTTGCACTTTTTCTTTTGTATCGTTGCAGGCAATGCTCATAAAATTAATTTTGCTCATTTTATCCTGCTTTAGTTCCAGGTAATACTTGTTTAGTTTTGGCATTTCAGCAACACAAGGGCCACACCAGGTACCCCAAAAATCGACGACGGTCCATTTTCCAGCCAATTGCGTGGATGAAAATTCTTTATCCTGCATATCTTTTAGCAAAAAGGATGGTGCATCTGCAAGTTTTGAAATAATCTCTTTCTTGAAAAAATCATTGAAACTGCTCTCAGCATAATTTTCTCGATAAAAAGATGATAAGCTTTTAAAACTACTCGCCGGATTATTCAAAAACTCTTGTATATAGTTTTGAAGAGCCACATCCTTTTTACCCCTCTTACTTAATAACACCATATAATCGTCACTGTAGTTTTCTTTTGATTTCAAAAAGACGCGGTCATAAAAAGTTCCATATTCCTTTTCAGCCGAATTTTTGGAGAATAATAGGCCGCTTTTTCCAAAAACAGGAGCGCGTGATCTTCTTGGTCTACTGGTGTCTTTTCATACGCCAGATAATATGCATAAGCTAAATGAGCTTTTTGTAGGAAACGTTTCTTATTTGCCTCGTCTTCATACAGAGCTGTAATTTTATCGATTATTATTTGCATCGTCTGTGCATCATATCTACCATGTTCAGAAAGGATCTTCTGAATCAAAAGTGCATACCGACTGGCATTTCCTTGATTCCAGTAATCATTATCCATATCGAGCACTTCATTTTGGATTTGCTTAAGGCTATCTATATTCTGAGTCTGCATTGCCTTTGCCCATAAGTACATTGGTCTAGCCGCCACTCGCTCTCTCTCGCTAAATTGATTGGCAATAAGATCGAGCTTTTGCAGAGCTGAACTGTTTAGAGACATGATGTATTGACTTAGCGTTTGTTGTAAATATTCGAAGAGCTGCTTATCATTCAGGAGCGGTATGATTTCCTTAAAGTCATTGTCTGAGATATTATCGAATGAAACTTTGTTGCTCAGATGGTAAGTCCCGGCCAGCAACTTTGGAGATATGGATGATAAAGCATCATAATACTGTTTATCTCGAAAGCTTTGCAGATGTCCCAGTTTATTTTTAACGTAATCACGATTTCCTGCATATTTCGCTTCGTATAGCTCTATATACCGTTGTAATTTAATACTATCTGTTTTATCATTTGTATTTATTGCATTGCTCCAATAGCTACCTTTTACGAGCATATCATAATAATCATTTTCAATCGCAGCTGCAGTATATTTGCTCGCACGTTCTATTTAACTGGAAGAGTGGCCGTTTATCTTTTTGCCATTCGCATCTAAAAATGAATAGTTAGCTATTCGATTTTCATCTCGTACAAGGTGGGTTTTAGGATCAAAGCTGGTACTTCCTTCCGTTGTTGAAGAGCTGTCGCTTTGCGAATAGTTGACGGCAATTTCAGACTTATTCTGTTTTACCATATGGTATACTAGGCCATTTTTTGTGATATCAGATTTCTTCAATGCATTTTCATCCGAAGATGATAATGCCGCAAAATAGAGAGATTGCAGCAGGTTACCGTATTCTGAAAATGTATTGGTTAAGGCATTTTCAGCAATATCATCTTTAATTTCCCATGCAGTAAGTTGCTGTCTTATCTCATCCTTCCATTTCAGCGTATCTATGCTTATTACTCCCTTATTGACTGTAAATTGCAAAGGTTTTGTCAAACCATAGATGTCGGAGATCGCGGCTGTCGAAGCCAAGAAATTTTCCCCTTTGTTCAGGTCTTCAGTAGAAAATATACGGTCTCCATTTTTACTTTCAAAACCAGTTACGCGCAATTCCATAAGATCACCTTGGCTGGCTACCTTCTTTAGTTTTATTAATGCTATATAATAGGTTTTTTCATCAGCATTTCGGTTGTAATTGCTGTTTTTTTTACGATATAATGAACGGTTGGCTTCTTTTGTGCCACAGCCACTTGTACACATAAACTGACCACTAAGAGTAAGTACTTCATCGGTTAATTGGTTAAATTACTCTAATGTAAGAAAATTAATTGAAGTAGTTATTTACCAAGTAATTTTTAATTACTCTCGTGGCGTAAGTTTTCTTTTGAGCTTATTTAATGATTTTGTTTACCTGTTTTTGGGGTCTTAGTTAGTTCTGGAATGAAAACCAGATAGTCATAACCTTTTATAATTCTTTCCAGCGTTAAATCCTCCACTTTAAGCTTCTTTTTAGAAATAGCTTGTTTCAGAGGTCTTAAATCATAGGTATACCAATTGTCATCTTTCACAACGGTTAAGAAAGGTTTATATTCGTCTAAATCAGCCAATGTTTCACCTTCACCCTTTCCGATAATCATAATATGCAATGAGTTGCGGTAATTTGCCTCTTCAATATTAGACACTAGGTTTCCAATATCAAATACTTCCATTAAACTCTCTCCTTTAGGCATGTGATTAGCACCATATTTGAATAGATTCTTTTTGTCTTTCCATTCAGGGAGTTTTTCAAGAATCAAGTGTTTCAAGTATTGAATTCTTAAAGGATGAATTCGATTTAAATAAAGTTCTTTGCTTAATTGGAGTGCTTCAAGTTGCTCTTTTTCGTTTGCTGATAAATTTAGAGCGCTCAGTGCGTCCAATTTAGCCTGACAATCATCAGAGAACAAATAGAATGTGGTGTTGTGTTTTGTGTCATAGGCAGCCGAATTAGCGATCATCTGCTTATAAATTTCTATTGCTTTATTATTTTTGGATTTTTTACTCAGTTCAGAAAAGAGTAACTGGTCTGAAAATAAACTAATTTGTTCAGCTCCATATATCTTGATGTTCTGCTGAAGTATGTTTTTATACAAATCAAACTCAGCCTCACCTTGTAAAAAAGATAAAGCAGAACCGTTTTCATTGCGGAATTTGTCCAGTTCAGCAGGGGATAAGGATTTAATTTTTGTTGATATGGTATTGATTGTATAGGGATCAATTTCCATAAAATAGTTGTCGAACTTAATACTATTTACAATCGCATTTGTGAAGTAAGGGATTTCACTGGTGAATGGTATTCGCCCAATAATACAGAATTGTTTTTGCTGATTTCACCCTGAAGGGTAGTCCATCCTTTTCCTTCGAATGCGTTGCTATTATTTTTTTTAAAAGTGGAATAGTTTTTTTGAATTAAGCTATCCATTAGTGAGGTTTGCGCATAACTGAAATTGGCAATAAAAAGGCTAAGAATAAGTAGTTTGGTTTTCTTCATATTTTTTTTAGAAAGATACAACATATTGATAAAATATATCACTACTTTTCATCGATGCATTTTTTTTTAAAAACAGGTTGATAAGATCAGGTTGTCAATCTTTTTATTAACTAAGTTTTAGTCAAAGTCAAAGTAAAGTTGAAATATCAAAACTCTTTGCTTTAGAATAAAATTAAAATTAGTTAATTTTATTGGATGGGAATAATACAACAATATCTACGGATAGACCAAAGTACTTTACTGCGTTATCTTGATAACAGTCAGCTATTGGAAGATGACCTTTTTTCTACTTCTAATTCTGAAAAAACAAACCTATTAGACATCGGTAAAAGCTGGGATGGCTTGTTTTACGTTGTTACAGGTGAACCCTTAAATAATTACAAAATAGTGCCCCCACCTTTGCAATGGCTAATATTTGGTCCCAATATACTTGACGTGGAACAGGATATGGGATATGGCCCTGCGAAATACCTTACGTCACCCCAGACTGAAGAATTATTAGAAGCTGTGAATGACATCTCTGAATCCTCTTTATCAGATCGATTTGATGCCGAAAAAATGAATGATGAAGGTGTTTATCCTGAATTTTGGGAAGATCCTGAAGCGCTAAATTATCTGATTCAGGAATTCCGAAAATTGAAAGAATTTTTGCAATTAGCGGTAGCAGAAAATCAAGCTGTGATTACCTTCCTTTGTTAATTTTATTTTAAGGGCCAGAAGCTATATCAGCATTTTTCTCGCCGCTCCGAACATCAATAAGTACAAGATGCTGTAAAAATAATAGCAAATCGAATGGAATATCTTATTATTGTTTAACTATTTTGTCTTTTTACGAGCATTTCAACGGTCTTTTTATATTTTGGTTTAATTATAAATTGTTAAAGAAAATATGATTATAAAAAGATGTTGTTCCTGTCCTAAATCTTGCTTTCAAAAGCAAACATGAAAATCTGTACAGTGAAGAAGTATTTAGTATTAATTTTAGTGATGTTTTTCTTCGGGAAGATTAGTGCTCAGAGTGCTGTTGAAACCGCTGCAAGTGAATATCATCAGGTCGCTGAAGGCAGTGAGCAACAGCTATTGTTGGCGGGCAAATATGCGCATGCACTTTTTTTAATGGTCAGCAAAAGGAAGCGATGGTGTTGCTGCAAAAAATATAGCTATAGCATCTAAAAAGCTTGATGGACAATACGCCGCACAGCTGTGTGGTATTGCCGCAATGAACAGCAAGATACTAGAAGATAATACATCCGCTAACAGATATCTCGCGCAGGCTAAAATATTTGCAAAAAAAACCAAAGAGCTGAGCATTAAAGGATATGTGTCGTATTGTGAGGGTTGGATGCATGCGAGGAATAATCAGGAGCAACAGGCGATCCGATGCTTCCAGAACGCTTTAGTGTTTTACGATCAAGCCCCTCAGACAGATATCGTTATATCTAGAAAAACTGCAATTTATAAGGAGCTATCATCGATCTATTCAAACTGGAAAACATATGACTTACAGGAAAAATACGCTAAACTTACTCTGGAAGTCGCTAAATTAAGAAATAGACCCATGGATATTTTTGACGCTTACATGTCTATGGGATATAATTATCAGGAGCAGTACATCAATCAGCCCGAAAATGAGCATCTTCGTAACCAGTCTGAAAGTTATTACCTCCAAGCTATTAAATTCTATGAAAAGAACAGCTCAACAATGGCTGTGCCCTCTGACTTATCTTTTGCAGCAATTAACCTGGCCAATCTGTATTTACAGTATTATCCGGCGTCCTATAAAACAAAATCGCTCCAGTATGCGCAACAGGGACTAGAAGTTGGACAAAAAACAGAACAATATGCCCAGGTAGCTTCGGCTTATGGAATAATGGCAGAATATAGCATGAAAGAAGGTGATACAGAAACCGCAAAAAAATACCTCCTTGCTTCATTAGCCGCGCTCATGAAAGATACTGTAATAGAAAATACGATTGCCCTTAGCTTATATCAAATGCTCGCAGAGGTATATGAGACAGAAGGTCAGTATCATGAAGCCTATCATTACTATAAACAATATGTCAAGCTCTACGAAGAAGTTTTCAATGCAAATAAAATGGAACAGGGGCGCAGATTAGAAGCGCAGTTTGAAAAAGAGAGACAGCAACAACAGTTGATAAGACTGCGATTTGAAGCCGAAAAGAGAAAACAACAAATCTCGTTGATGCATGCGCATAATAAGGCGCAGCTGCAGGATTTGGAAAACTTAAAATTAAATGAAGAAATTCAGCGTCAGCAGATAGAAGTTATCCAGCTAGAGGCAGATAACAGAGGTAAAGAACTTAAACTTTCACGTGTTGAGATACAGCAACGGGCAGCACAACTTAAAACTTCTCAAAAAGAACTTGCATACAAATCAAAAATAAATTCAGTCTATTTTTTCCTTATCCTGACATTTATCATAGCTGCCATGTTGATCTATTATGCTTATCGCCAGCATCTCAAAACATTAAAACAGAAAGAAAGCCTACAGGTTTTGGTCTCCATGTTGGAGGGGCAGGAAACCGAACGTTCACGTATAGCCAGAGATCTTCATGATGGATTAGGCGGTATTTTGTCCGGGACAAATCACTTTATCCGGTCTTACGCTATTGAATGAGAATGATTCCAGTAGAAATACACTGGGTAAATCTTTAGATCAGCTCGATGTTGCTGTAGTCGAGTTGCGCCGCATTGCACATAACCTTATGCCTGAACTATTGGATAAATATGGCTTAGAGGAAGCTCTTAAAGAATATGCTGAACGCATGAGTAACGATGAGCTTGAGATTTCCAGCCAATTTGTAAAGTTGGAAGCCGACCTTTCAAAGATAAACAAATAGTCGTCTACAGAATAATCCAGGAGCTGGTAAATAATGCGGTGAAACATGCTCAGGCTTCACAGATTATAGTGCAACTGTCGCAACACAATGATCATATCCTGATCACTGTGGAAGATAATGGAAAGGGCTTTGATCCGCATCTTGCAGATGGAAAAAAATCAGCCGGAATACACAATGTACAGTCTCGCCTCGAATTTTTAAGCGGGAAGATGCATATTTATTCCCGTACCGGAAAAGGTACAAGTATAGAAATAGAGTTTCCGATAAATAATAATCCTTATTATGGTTAATATAGTAATTACTGATGATCATCCGATGATGCTGGAAGGTTTAAAAAATATTCTAGAGGCAGAACCCGATTTTAAAATTTTGGATTGCTTTACAGATGGTAAATCAACACTCGAACGGATTAAACGGATTAATCCTGATATATTATTGCTTGATATTAATCTTCCTGATACGAATAGTATAGAGTTAGTCGCCTTATTTAAGAAACGGTGCCCACACATGAAGATTGTTGCTATCAGTGTTCATAATGAATACGCTGTTATTAATAGTATGATCACACAGGTGCGGACGGATATATCCAAAAGAATGCTTTAGGACCGGAGATTATAGCGGGTATTCGGAGCGTGTGTCAGGGAGAACTTTTTTTGTGCGCGAAGACTAAGTTAAAAATGAGTAAGAAAGACAATATTGGTCTTCAAAATGTACCTAAGCTCACGCGCAGAGAGAAGGAAATATTAATGGAAGCAATCAAGGGATCAACTACCGTTCAAATCGCCGAAACTTTATTTATCAGTCATCATACAGTTGAAAGTCATAGAAAGAATCTCATCGAAAAATTTGAGGTGAAAAGCATAGCATCTGTCATCAAACTTGCACTTGAATATGGTATTCTTCGTGACTAAGGGCCAAAAAACCACTACATTCAGGGATTTGCTGAAATTTTTTCATCCTTTAAATTTGTTTATCCTTCAGAAGAGGTTTTAACAAATTATCAACACAAAAAATAAAAAGAGATGAAAGTGATTTCAGGAAGTGCTGCTTTAATTATGTTCTGCACACTTTTAAGTTGTGGCCAAAAGAAAGATGCAGTTGCCTATAACAATGAACTGATGACGATTATCAACAGTGAAGAGGTACATATTAGCGAAATGAACAGCGCAATGCAGTCAAAAAAATATGATGAAGCAGAAAAAGTAGCCCTAAAATGGGACCAAGCTGTAAAAGAAGACATTAAAAAGGTTGAAAAAATTGGCGATTTCAACGGTGATGACCAGTTGCAGCAAGCCATTCTAAAAGGGTTGAAAGGCTATGGTAAAATTGTTTCAGAAGATTACCCAAAACTGATTAATATTAGAAAGAGTACTACTCAAGATCCGGTGGTAGAACAAGGATTACTGGACAATATTAATAAGGCATTTGAAGATATGGCAAATGGTGTCAATGTCGCTTCAGATAAATTTGAGAAAGATTACGCCAAAAAATAGGTGGACATAAGAATAAATAAAATAGCCGGTGATGGAGATCACCGGCTATTTTCGTATAAGTGCGTTAATTTTGAATGCATATGTTTATTAAGGACCACGTCATGACATGTGGCTTTTTATGTTAGTATCCAGTGAAACAGAACGAAGTGTTGATGAAATATTTATAATAGTCGATTAACTGTCCTTGTTCATCTCTGTAATAATGAATGTAAAGATTATAGAAGTAATTCCATCAATAAGCATTGGTTAATGAGCGTTTAGAGCAAGACTTTCTAATTATAAACAACTGCTTATCGTTATTTAGTTGAAATATGTTAATTACGAATCAACTTAACCAGCCGACCAGAATAACTTTTAGAGAAAGAGCTTATCGACCAACTTTGCGTTTTAGGTCAACATGAGGTCATCCTCAAAGATGAAGGTGATCTATTTACCAATTTCAAAGAGAAGCTGAGGGTGAAGCCGAACTGGATAAAGTATTCTTTATGCTTAAAAATATGTCTACGTTAAAGACTTTGCCAGGGATTATGAATTCCGAAGTATTTGAACGCTTCTTTCAGTTGGCCGCAACAAATTGCAGTTATATTTTGCTCAATTATTTTGTTTTCCTAAAAACGACTCAAGCTCTGCTGCAATTCGTTTCGATTGAGTGTGATGTAGATAATGAGAACCGGGCAATAAGATTAGTTTGCCCTTATCCACGCTGTTGGCTTGCTCTTGGTGCAGTTCTGTCCAGCCTTTGACAGCCGAGTTTTCGTCTGCAAATAATAAAACCGGCAAATCTTTCGGGAAAGCTAGTTTTTGTGCATCATTAAAACTATTACTCAATGATGTAGCTTCTCTGCCCAAAGTACTGTTTCCGGTCACTTTCATCGTAATCATGTGCTTTTGTTCAAAACGGTGTGCTTCTGATTCGTCTTTAGGTTTTCGTCACCGAAAAACTTAAAAAATGCACGCATTACACCTGCTTTAGCTAAAAAATCCAAAGGTGCCGAATTATAACCCGGCCAAGGTTGTGTTGGCACGCTCGTATCAATACCTACAAAAGCGGTTGCTTTACCTGGATATTTATTGATATATGCTAAGCTGTAAAGCCCAGCAATGGAATGCCCCATTAGTATAAAACGATTTAGATTTAATTGCTTCACCACTTCGTGGATTTCTTCCGCCATATTATTCAAATTGCGTTCACGATTTGTTTCACTGCTCAATCCATAACCAAAAGGTTCAATCGTGATCACTGTATATTTTTTGTCTAATTCTCTGATTAATGGTTCAAAATCCAATCTTGGGCTTGCCGTTCCAAATCCGGTGAGTAATACAATCGTGTCTGCACCTTGTCCATCTATTGTCGTATTTATTGTACCGTCAAAAATTTTTATTTTTTGACCATAATCTTCAATTTTATCGGCTTCGCTACTTAAATTGATTTGATGAATCACAAATGTCGCAAAGAGTAAAATAGCGATTATCACTACAATTCCGATGATTGATTTCAAGAATATTTTTGATATTCTCTTGATGAGCTAAGGACGGTTTTTATCCATTTTTTTTAATTTCGTTATGATTTTACAGGATTACAGCTTCAATATTTAATCGCGTAGATATTCTTTCTAGCTAAGTATGATAAAAGGAATCTGATGTTTATCGACGGCATCAGATTCGATTGTCAGATTGCTTTTAAAGACACTTGAGCACATATATTTGTGGATTTTGACTGCAATAGCGACAGAAGTTTTTAATTTTTGTTTCTCGATATTTCTATGCGCAAATCATCAGTCAAATGTCAACAACAAAACTGGGGTGGAATCAATATCGCCACATAATTTATATAAGGTCCCACATTGGTGCAGGAGACCTTTCTATTTTTACTGTACACTCATGTTATTCAAGAATATATTGATATTGGTTTATTAATGTTGGGACGGATGACAATAAAGGCAAAATCGCCACTTTACTCCAATTTATATTTTGGTATTTGATATAATAGAACTATTGCCCAAACCTGTAATACTGTCTGTACTATATTAATAATTCCTACAACTGGAGTTCGGGTTATAGTTAAAAGGATGAAGGGTATGTATATAATTCCAAAAATCATACATACTAATAAAATATATTTTGCACCATTACTTCCTTTGCTAATCATATAACCAATTCCAAACATGAACCCCAAAATAATAATTGCAACAAAAATGGAGAAGAATGAAAAAGGTAAGTCAGGAAATAATATCATATTTACAATCCCCAGTGTCGCTGATATGTAAATTAAGTTTGTCGCTTTTTTGTGATTTTCATGAATGATAATTTTATCTTCTTCAGACTTCTTTTCAATCATCAATGTAATTCTTTCCGTATCTTCAGGAGTAAAAATCCGACCACGTGATTTCAGAATTTCGTATGTAAATTGACTTGCTTGAGGTACAAATTTATTGCCCTGTTGAAGATAATACTCTAATTCTTGGTCAGTTTTGGCTTCTAAAACTTTTCTTTTTACACTCATTATTAGATTATTGCTATTATTTTCACCTTGTTCTATTCAATTCGTTGTTACCTTGGATTCCACCAATTGCCTCAAAAACTTCATTTTGACTTATTTCATCTTACCATCCTAAATATTTTAATTCTTTTCTCACTTCATGTTCATCTTTTCCTTTGATAATGAGATAATAATATTAGGAAGTCTTCTGCTGTTTTCTTTTTTGAACTTCATATGGCGATTAAAGATAAATATTTTTAAGAAAACAACCACTTATTTTTTAATGAATTATGTCCAGATTATGTTGTCGATTTAGATATGAATCGTCATACAACTTATTTTAAATAGAAAAGGAATAATAATATTTGGGAGATATTTTTACTAGTAGTAGGAGCCATCTGTGGCTTTGTCACTGACAAGTGAACGACAGTAGAATAACCCCATTTCAGACTCAACCACTTCACCTAAGCATTTCCTCCATTCACCGAGTTTTTAGTTGGTTTAGTCTAATTGCCAT
>NZ_ASZT02000083.1:0-23154 GCF_001006065.1 Sphingobacterium sp. IITKGP-BTPF85 | reverse complement strand
TTTTTAATATCTGACGAATAGACGCGAGATTCATCGTGACCTGGTGCAATTTCGCGGAAAGCATCACGTAATGCTTGACCATCTGCTTTAGGATCTACAGTTAATCCTTTTTCTTTGATTGTTTCAAAAACATTCAATAAGCGAATTTCCTCTTCTTCGCCATAAATTGTAATATCTTCTAATGTTGCCATTTTCGTAGAAGATAAACTTACTACCGATTTAATTTTAGCGCTGTCGAGAGTCTCTAAAATAAATCCGCCTTTATTTTGTCCAACTAATTTGAACAATCCTGGTTTTCCTGTTACAGAAACTAATGCTCTTAAATTCATAATACACTTTTTCTTGTTGAGAACTAGTCTTCGATAACTTCAATACTTAAAATACGGTCACCTTGACGGATATCATCTACAATATCAACGTTTTCAATAACTTTTCCAAAACAAGTATGATTTCTATCCAAATGAGCAGTGTTGTTACGGCTGTGGCAGATAAAAAATTGAGATCCGCCAGTGTTACGGCCTGCATGTGCCATTGATAATACGCCTCTATCATGGAATTGGTTTTCACCGGTTAACTCACAGTCGATTTTGTAACCTGGGCCACCTGTTCCAGGCATACCAGAAGCACCTTCACGTGAATTTGGACATCCACCTTGAATAACAAAGTCAGGTAGCACACGGTGGAAACTTAATCCATCGTAATATCCTTCTTTAGCTAATTTGATGAAATTTGCAACGGTATTTGGAGCATCTGCTGTATAAAATTGTACAGTCATGTCGCCCTTTTCTGTTTTAATAATCGCTTTACTCATTTTATTAAAATAAATGTTCAATTACAAATATAAGATTTCAAAACGATTTGAAAAAAAGAAAGCATGCTCATGTATGCTCTGAAATGCTAAAATTTATTTAAATAATTGATACTAATTATTTTAAGTTTTTAAATTTATGATTAAATTAGTAGATTATATAAACCTTTTTTACACCTTATTATTGTGATATGAGCAAACTGGTCATTCGAGATTGGGCGGAGGCAGATCGTCCTAGAGAGAAATTATTGGAGCAAGGTCGTCGTTCACTGTCTGATGCAGAGTTGCTTGCTATTCTTATTGGTTCGGGCTCAAGGCAAGAAACTGCAGTTGAATTGTGCAGACGTATTTTATCCAGTGTTCAAAACAATCTGGATAGTCTTTCCAAAATGGAGGTATTGCGGCTTTGTGAGTTTAAAGGTATAGGTGAAGCTAAAGCGATTACGATTGTCGCCGCACTTGAACTAGGACGTAGACGCAAGGAATCTCAATATATTGAAAAACCTTTGTTAAATAGTAGTCTGCGGGTCTATGAATATTTTCGGTACCAGTTACAAGATCTTCCTCACGAAGAATTTTGGGTTTTGTATTTAAATACAGCTTGTAAAGTGCTGGATAAACAATTAATAGGCCGTGGAGGCAATGATTTTACTCCAGTTGATGTTCGCATTGTTCTACGAAATGCTCTTAATTGTAAAGCTCATTCTATGATATTAATTCATAATCATCCATCGGGTTCACGTGAAGCAAGTAAAGCGGATAAAATTCTGACAAAAAAGATTGCGGAGGCTTCGAAAATAATGGATATCCGGGTTAATGATCACATTATTTTTACAGACAATGGGTATTATAGTTTTCGTGATGAAGGTCTTTTAGAATGAGCTATGATTGGCGGGAGGATGATATTAGATATGGAAACACTAAGGCATAAAGGGAAGTTTCACTTCCCCTTTATGCCCTTAATCGTTAAATTTTCTTTTTTGTCTTCTATATAGAATATAGATTATTGCCAATAAAGCAACAACCGCAAGAATTATATAACTAGAATTCGAGTGTTCTTGTGCATTAATTGTATTGGTATCTGCAAAAACCAAGTTGCCTACCATTATCAGTAGAATTGTTAACCACTTAGCCATAATTTATAATATTTTTAGTAACATCACAATATAGTGATATTAACGATATTAAGCAAATTTTCTGCCACATATTTATTATAGTTCTAAATATGCTATTTTTTAACAAAAAATAGCAGTTTAAATGGTTTTGAACCTGATTATGTGGTAAGTAATGCCATTAATTAAAGATCTAAATTGTTAAATATAAGTCATGATTTGTAGTGGTTGCAGCACGGGGTTTATAGAAGTGAATTGGGGTGATGATAAATAAAAAAACGTTGAACCTACAAGTAGATCCAACGTTTTTCACTTGTGATTAGCAAGTGTTAGGGTTGGTTGGTATTCGGTACTTTTTATTAATTTAGGCAATTTCAGCTATAAAATTTCCTATTTTGTTTATTTCAGATTTAAGATCTGTGATTTTCTTCAAATTTATTGTTCCAATAACGTACTTAAAATCAGGAGCATAATATCTTTCAATAATTTTTGTGAAACCTAATTTTTCAACTAGGCTGTCATCTTCATATCTCAAGTATACCTTGATTTCATGATCGGTACTGTATGATAATGCATCTGTATTTAAATGCTTCTTGTACTCATATCTGTAGTCATAACGTAGCGCTGTAATATCAGATAATACTGCAGATCCGGTAGGATGACCTCCAGCACCTTTACCGTAGAAAAATTGTTCATCTGCAAATGCTGCTTTTACAAGGACGCCGTTATTTTCATTTTCAACATTGAATAAAATGTTTTCCGAACTGATAAACTTAGGAATAACATAAAGAACCACTTTATTTTGATCTATTTCTCGGGCAGTAGGGATCAATTTGATCTTGAAATTTTTCTCTTTTGCAAAGCGAATATCTTGTGCTCCTAATTTATCAATACCGATATTGAAAACATCGTCAGGATTTACATTGATACCATAAGCATGAGCAGCGACGATCGTTAATTTATATTTAGGGTCAAAACCACCGACATCTAATGTAGGATCAGTTTCAGCAAAACCTAATTCCTGCGCTTCTTTTAGTGCATCTGCATAAGGTTGATTTTCGTTGAAGACTTTAGACAATATAAAATTAGAGGAGCCATTAAAAATACCGGTCACAGCATGTAATAATTCATTGTCATAATACTCTTCTAAATTGCGGATAATTGGAATACTTCCGCATACTGCACCTTCATATAGTAGACTTGTTCCGTATTCTTGTTGTATTGCCGCTAATTCTTCTAAATACGTGGCAATCATTTTCTTATTTGCAGAAACAACGTTTTTTCCAGATTTTAATGCACGAACAGTCAGTGCGTAAGCCGCATCAGCATCATCGATCAATTCTACTACGGTATTGATTTCAGGGTCACCAAGAATAGCCTCAGCATCTGTTGTGAATAATTCAGCAGGTAATGATCTTTTTTTGTCAGCGTTCTTGATGACAAATTTTTTAATTTCTAAATTTAAGTTTTTAGTCTTGATAATGTCGTACAATCCTTGTCCTACAACCCCAAATCCAAACATTCCAATCGTTAATTTCTTACTCATAGTTTTTTTACGCTTTTATATAATAGTGCTATCTGAAATTATTTAATTTTATCGAAGGCCTGTTGTAAATCTGCTTTGATATCGTCAATATGTTCGATACCGACAGATAGGCGTAATAATCCTACAAATACACCTGCAGCTTTTTGAGCTTCTTCACTCAGTTGTTGATGTGTAGTCGCCGCAGGGTGTATGATCAATGATTTCGTATCACCCACATTTGCGAGATGACTTATTAGCTCTAAGCTATCGATAAAAGCATCGGCTTTTGTCACGTCACCTTTTATTTGAAATGAAAGAACAGCACCATATCCATTTTTTAAATATTTTTGCGCATTTGCATAGCTAGGAGAGCTTTTTAACCCTGGATAATTCACTTTTTCCACTTGCGGATGGGCTTCTAACCATTTCGCAATTTCTAATGTGTTGTCTACATGACGCTGAACACGAAGTGATAATGTTTCTAGGCCCTGGATTAATTGGAATGAATTGAAGGGTGAAATAGCTGGTCCAAAATCACGTAGTCCTTCAACACGTGCGCGAATTGCAAATTGAATGTTTCCAAATGGGCCATTAACGCCAAAAACATCTGAAAAAACTAATCCATGGTATCCTTCTGAAGGTTCAGAAAACTGTTTGAATTTACCATTTCCCCAGTTGTAAGTACCACCATCTACGATGACCCCACCAATACTTGTACCGTGACCACCAATCCATTTTGTTGCAGACTCTACAACTACAGAAGCACCGTGTTCAAGAGGTTTAAATAGATATCCACCAGCTCCAAAAGTATTGTCTACGATAAGTGGTAAGTCATGTTTTCTAGCAACAGCTGCTATCTTATCAAAATCTGGAATATCGTAACTTGGGTTTCCAATTGTTTCTAGGTATAAAGCTTTTGTGTTCTCATCGATTAGTGATTCAAACTCCTCGGCTGTTGTTTCTTTAGTAAAACGTACTTCAATACCAATTCTTTTAAATGCTACTTTAAATTGATTATATGTACCACCGTATACATTACTGCTGGAAACAAAATTTTCACCAGCTTCTACGATATTATTTAATGCAATGAATTGTGCCGCCTGTCCAGAAGCGACTGCTACAGCGGCGATACCGCCTTCCAATGCAGCAATACGTTTCTCAAATACATCTGTTGTTGGATTCATCAGACGTGTATAGATGTTTCCAAATTGTTTTAAAGCAAATAAGTTCGCTCCATGTTCTGCATTTTCAAATACGTATGAACTGGTTTGGTATATAGGTACTGCACGCGCTCCAGTTGTTGGATCGGGAACTTGACCAGCATGCACTTGAAGTGTTTCGAATTTTAAATTTTTATTTGTAGACATTGTAGTTATAATTAATTAGTTGAAGATTCGTTAATAAAAAATAGGGGTGAGATTGTGCACATGGATATGTACTTGAAATCAATAAATTTTAAAAAAGATTGATTAACAAGAAAACGTAAACATGTGCAAAAGCATTCGCATCTGTTTTGATGGAACATTTGTATCTGTTACGTTGGTGCTAGAATTTACCTTCTTGTTTTGTTGTAATGTTATTATCATTTGTCGTTTCATTTATATCCTCCAAAGCAATATTACTTTGGACAGGAATTGGCACCTTTTCAAACGTATTTTGAAGGTTGCCAGTGGGTCATTGAGCCAGTCTCTCGCCACTTCTTTATAAATCAAGACCTGATTAAGAGGTGTTGATTAGATGTATTTCTATTTGATCTACGTTGCAAATATATGCCTTGCTTTTTACAAACCAAAATATTTTATGCTATTTCTTAGAAAATACTTCTAATTCTACTCGTAATTGATCGTAAGCTCTCACTATTATGTAAGTATTGGTAGTTAATGGGGGCAGCATTTATTTATTCCGATATGTTTATACGTCGTGGATGAAATCCATATCAGTAGTTGAAAGCAATATAACCGAAGCATACGGTGTTAAACAAACAACGGCAGAGCGATGATCCTGTGATCTTTTTTTATAAAAAAGAAAATAGGAACCTTGCGAGTTCCTATGCTTTCTTCTCATTACTTTGTATGAAACAATAATTCGCCTTTGCCAGTTGGAGCACGTGGGTTTTATTTAATAATACGTTTAATCTTATTTGATTTTTTAATCAATTTGTGTAATTGAGTGTAATTTTCATCTTGGATGGCATCTTTTAAAGCCTGCAGCTGCTTGATGTTTTCCTCTAACACTTCGAGTACATTAACTCTGTTCTGTTTGAAAATAGGTGTCCACATATCCGGTGAGCTTTTTGCTAAGCGTACCGTTGATTCAAAACCAGATCCTGCCAATTCAAATATTCGACCCTGCGATTTCTCTTTCTCTAAAACAGTTAGCGCTAGAGCAAAAGAAGTCAGGTGAGAAATATGGGAAACATAGGCTGTGTGTGTATCATGCTCCTCTGCAGTCATAAATGACGTCCGCATTTCCAGTTGTTCGGTAATGGAATCTGTTAATTCGAATGCATCTTCATCAGATTTAAATGCCTCAACGTAAACCATCATTTTATCTTTAAACAAATTTGGTAATGCTGCTTCGGGGCCTGAATATTCGGTACCAGCCATTGGATGGGCGGCAACATAGCGGCCACGATTGGGGTGTTCCGAG
Organism: Sphingobacterium sp. IITKGP-BTPF85; assembly: GCF_001006065.1. Taxonomy (NCBI): domain Bacteria; kingdom Pseudomonadati; phylum Bacteroidota; class Sphingobacteriia; order Sphingobacteriales; family Sphingobacteriaceae; genus Sphingobacterium; species Sphingobacterium sp. IITKGP-BTPF85. Next base: position 17,060 of record NZ_ASZT02000083.1, on the reverse strand, counting down.
ATTAACTGTAAAATATTTAGTTTGGTAGAGCCCATGTCAATGATGACTTGATCTTTTACGAGATCCAATAATTTGGGCGCTAATGTGATTATCGCATCAACTGGAGCTGTGAGAATGATCACTTTACATTTTTCTAAAGCTTCCTCTAATGTTGCCTTTTGATCAATGAAGCCTATTTGCAATGCTTTCGTTAGATTAGCATCGCTTTTGTCAACACCAAAAACCTGATCACAGAATTTTTTTTCTTTTAGTTTCATGGCGACGGAGCCACCAATTAAACCGACGCCAATAATGGCTATATTTATCATGTTATTTCAATCTTAATTCGTTTGTTTTGCTTGTTCTATTCTAGCAATTGCTTCTTTTAATACTTCAACTGAGGCACATAAACTTATTCTAATATAGGTGTTTCCAGCACTTCCGAATATACCTCCGGGAGTAATAAAGACACGTGATAGATCTAACACCTCATCACTTAACGTGTAGCCTGATTCGTAATTATCTGGAATTTTGGCCCACACAAATAAACCGACCTGATTCTTTTTATATGTACAGCCCAACAGGTTCATGATTTCGAAAACCAACTGTCTTCTTTCGTGATAGATTGCATTTAAATCTTGATACCATGTTTGATCCAACTGCAATGCCTTGGCCGCTGCTAATTGAGCTGGTAAGAACATTCCCGAATCCATGTTGCTTTTAAAACGTAATACTTCATTGATCCGTGACTCTGCACCCACTAACATACCGATTCGCCATCCGGCCATATTGGAGGATTTGCTTAATGAATTAAGTTCCAAGGCAACATCTTTTGCACCTTCAATAGACATAATGCTTTTAGGGCTGTCTGTCAAGATAAAACTATAAGGATTGTCGTGGCAGATTAAAATATGGTTTGCCTTTGCAAAAGCAATCAATTCAAGATAAAATCCTTCGTTTGCACTCGAACCAGTTGGCATATGCGGGTAGTTGATCCACATTAATTTTACTTTTGATAAATCGTTTTCAGAAAGCTTTTTAAGATCAGGTAACCAATCTGTTTCTTCAGATAAATCATAGGTAATTGCCGTGGCTCCACTTAGCCGTACTGCTGCCGCATACGCAGGATATCCCGGATTTGGTATTAAAACCTCATCACCTTCTTGTAAGTAAGTCATGCAAATGTGAACAATACCTTCCTTAGAGCCTATTAAAGGTAAAATTTCTGTATTTGGATTGAATGTTGCCTGATAATAACGTTGATACCAATCTGCAATTGCTTGCCTCAAAATAGGTGAACCTTTATAGTTCTGATAGCCATGTACATTGGTTTTAGCCGCTTCTGTCGTCAAGGTCTGAATAACTTCAGGGTGAGGAGGTAAGTCGGGGCTTCCGATGCCTAAATTAATCACGCGAGCACCTGCTTTATTGAGCTCATCAATCTCTCTTAATTTTTTTGAGAAATAATATTCTTCGGTTTGTTGCAACCTTTTGGCAACTTCTATTTGCATTATGTTCTGGTATTTTACAATTTACAAGGACTAAATTAGGCTTTTTCTATTAAAATACTAGTATAATGTCGTTTAAATTGGTGTTTATTGAATTAAATTTTTAATATCATCCAAGTGCAAGATTTCATTCCTTTAAAGTATTCCTTATATATTGCGCGTAATTTTAGTATTTTTGCTACCTTAATATCATAAATGAAAACATACTTTAGATTACTTTCTTTTGCCAAACCCATTGAGAAATATGCTATTCCGTATATTATCTGTACATTAATTACAGTTGTATTCAGTACATTAAACTTGGCCTTGTTAGCTCCTTTATTGCAAACACTTTTTAATACGGAGCAAGTTTCTGCTCACACAGTATTAGTAAAACCTGAAGGATTTGACATTCTTGGCTATTTTAATTACTATGCAAGTTTAGCAAATCAAGAATTAGGGCCTTATGGAGCGTTAAAATATGTTTGTATCGTTATTGTATTTTCTGTATTCATTAGTAATTTATTCCGTTACTTATCTCAAAGAATCATGGAAAACTTACGTATTCATACTTTATTGAATTTACGCAAAACGGTTTTTAATAATGTGATGGATCTGCATTTAGGTTATTTTAATGGACAAAGAAAGGGAGATATTATTTCAAAAATAGCCTCAGATGTTCAGGTGGTACAGTTTTCTGTTACAGGTACTTTGCAAGTAGCCTTTAAAGAACCGCTTCAACTTATTGCATATTTAGTTATGCTATTTGCGATCTCAACCAAATTGACTCTTTTTGCGATGTTAGTTATCCCAGTTTTCTGCATTTTTTATATCGAAGATTGTTAAGAATTTAAAGGCGCAAGCTATCGCAGGACAAACCTCCTATGCGAATATGATTTCATTTTTAGATGAGGCCTTATCGGGTGCTCGCATTGTTAAAGCATTTAATGGGACAAATTTTGTCAAAAAGCGTTTTAATGATGAGAACGATCGTTATGCCGGTATTATGCGTGCTATGGCGAGCCGTCAACAAATGGGTTCGCCAGTATCCGAATTGTTAGGTGTAATCATGGTGGCGATTATTTTATTATATGGGGGAAATTTAGTTTTGTCAGGTAGTGATGAATTTGGTGCGTCGGAATTTATTGCATATATCGCGATATTCTCCCAAGTTATGCGTCCTGCAAAAGCATTAACTGATGCATTTAGCAATATTCATAATGGTATTGCTGCTGGTGAGCGTGTGCTGGAATTGATTGATACCAAAAGTGAAGTTACTGATAAGCCTAATGCTAAGGAAGTTACTGATTTTAAAGAAGCGATTGAATTTCAACAGGTCGATTTTTCTTATGGTGAAAAGAACATCTTGAAGAATATCAATTTGACTATTGAAAAAGGTAAGACAATTGCGCTAGTAGGCCCATCCGGGGGCGGTAAATCTACACTGGTAGATCTGATACCACGGTTTATGGATGTTACCGGCGGTCAGATTCTTTTTGACGGAATAGACTTAAGAGATCTCGATCAAGAGTCTTTGCGCACGATGATTGGAGTAGTTAATCAAGAATCCATTTTGTTTAATGACACGATTTTTAATAATATTACTTCTCTAATACTTCTGCTACGCAGGAAGAGGTTGAAGCTGCTGCAAAAATCGCGAATGCTCATGAATTTATTTTAAAAACAGAATTGGGTTATGAAACAAATATCGGTGATCGAGGGGCTAAACTTCTGGAGGACAGCGCCAACGTATATGTATTGCCCGTGCTGTTTTAAAAAATCCTCCCATTATGTTGCTTGATGAAGCAACATCAGCTTTGGATACTGAATCTGAGAAATTAGTTCAGGATTCCTTATATAAGTTGATGGAAAATCGTACTACAGTTGTTATTGCACACCGTCTAAGTACGATTCAGAGCGCCGACACAATTGTCGTAATTGATGCTGGTCAAATTGTGGAATCAGGTAGCCATAGTGAATTGATTCAGCAGGAGGGTTTATACCGGAAATTAATAGATATGCAACAGTTCACAGATTAATTGTTGTTCAACATATATTGCAGTACCAAAAACAAGACTAAATTCTACGAATTTAGCCTTGTTTTGTACATTTGTTATAGACTAGGAGACATGCTAATGGATGCTAAAGAAAAATTAAATTTCTTAATTTCTAATCCGCTTTTGGATAGTGAGTTAAGAAATATAGCGAATAAAGTGTTGCAAGAGGAACGCATCACATTTGATGAAGGGGTATACCTTTATGAAAAAGCCGAATTGGGTTATTTAGGTGTTTTGGCGAATTTTATTCGTGAGAAAAGACACGGGGATATCACATTTTTTAATCGTAATTTTCATATTGAGCCTACTAATGTATGTGTTTACGATTGTAAATTCTGTTCATATTCCCGTATGATCAAGGAACGTGCTGAAGGATGGGAAATGGATGTGGAAGGCATGATGGATATCGTGAAGAAGTATGATGATGAAGCTGTAACGGAAGTACATATTACAGGTGGTGTGGTGCCGAAGCAAAATCTTGATTTTTATGCGGAGTTCTTTAAAAAATGTAAAGCACATCGTCCGGAATTGCATATTAAAGGATTGACTCCTGTGGAATATTATTATATTTTCAAAAAGGCTAAATTGAGTCATTATGAAGGTATGAAGTATTTGCAATCTTGTGGTTTGGATTCGATGCCTGGTGGTGGGGCTGAAATTTTCCATCCAGAGATCAGAGAGCAGATTGCCCATGATAAATGTACTGCTGAACAGTGGTTGGATATCCACGAACAGGCACATAAGTTGGGAATGCATACCAATGCAACCATGCTTTATGGTCATATCGAGCAATTTTGGCATCGTGTAGATCATATGGAAAGACTTCGTCAGTTGCAAGATAAGACTGGCGGTTTTCAAACCTTTATTCCATTGAAATTTAGAAATAAAGAAAATCAAATGTCACATATTTCTGAGGTTTCTGTGATTGAAGATTTAAGAAATTATGCGATAGCACGTATTTATCTAGATAATTTTGATCATATAAAAGCGTATTGGGCAATGATTTCAAGGGATACTGCACAAATGTCCTTAGCATTTGGTGTTGATGATATCGATGGAACACTGGATGATACGACGAAGATTTACAGTATGGCAGGAGCGGAGGAACAGAATCCCGGTATGTCGACGCAACAGTTGGTTGAGTTGATTAGAAAGGTAGGACGTCATCCAATAGAGCGTGATACCTTATATCATATTGTCACAGATTACAAGGATGTGGTTTTTGAAGACGATAGCAAGAAGAAGAATTATTATGCACTTCCTGTTGTAAATAATTAAGACATATTTTGAAAAAGACTTTTTATTTTATTCGCCATGGACAAACTGATCTGAATTTGAAAGGTATTGTTCAGGGACGTGGCGTGAATTCTCCTCTAAATGAAACGGGATTGGCACAGGCTCAAGCTTTTTATGATGCTTATAAAGATATCCCGTTTGATAAAATTTATACCTCAACCTTGTTGAGAACACATCAAACAGTAGAATCTTTTATTAAAGATGGTATTTCTTGGCAAGAGCTCGAGGGCTTAGATGAAATTAGTTGGGGAATCTACGAAGGTAAAGAGCAAGACGAATCTATCATGAGTGGATTCAATGCGCTGGTATCAGCATGGAAAAATGGTGAATTGGATGTCAGTGTAGATGAGGGGGAATCTCCTAATGCATTGATGTTACGTCAAAGTGATGCCATAGCACATATGGTTAAACAAGAGCATGAAGAAACCGTACTTGTCTGTATGCACGGTCGTGCCTTACGTATTATTCTTTGCCTATTGACAGGTGTAGATGCCTCAAAAATGGATGAATTTCCTCATACAAACACTGCCTTATATAAATTAACGTATGATAATGATCAATTTGAAATCATTGACTATTATAATACGAAACATCTAGAGGTATTGACAAATGGATAAAGTGAGAGTATCGGCAGTTTCGTATACGAATACATTGCCGTTTTTAAATGGGATTAGACAATCTGCAGTTTTAGATCAGATCGAATTGAGCTTGGATAATCCGAGTGTATGTGCCCAGAAAGTAATTGATGATAAAGCTGATTTGGGGATTATTCCTATAGCAGCGTTATTAAGTCTTCCTCAAGCGCATATCATCACCGACTACTGTATCGGTACGGAGGGGGCTGTTGATTCGGTTTTTATTTTTTCCCATAAACCGATTGAAGAAATCCAGACATTATATCTGGATCAGCAATCACGCACTTCTAATGGTTTAGCACGCGTGTTGTTAAAGCATCACTGGAAGAGTCAAGTTAAACTTGTTGCCAATATAGATGAGGCGGATGCTTATGTCTTGATAGGAGACCGAACATTTGGCAAAAAGAATGAAGTCCCTTATGTTTACGATCTTGGACTTACCTGGAAAGAATTTACAGGTCTTCCTTTTGCGTTCGCAGTTTGGGTCAGTAAAAAGCAGTTACCGGAAGCATTTATCACTTCATTTAATGAAGCTTTAAAACTGGGAGTTTCACATCCTGAAGCTGTGATTCCAGGATTGCCTGAATATAAAGATTTTGATTACCGTCATTATCTTACATCAAGTTTGAACTATCATCTTACAGCTAAAAAGCGAGAAGCTATTGAAAGATATTTAACACTTTTAAAAGGTTAGATACATAATAGTGTTAGAAATGAATATATAAAAAGCGATTATGGAAATAGTCGCTTTTTACTTTATAACATGATGCCACTTACGGCATCTTAAAACGAGAAACTATGAATAAGATTTATTTAGCAGGTGCAATGATTGTTGATGCTGATAATAGGCTTTTGGTTGTAAGAAAAAAAGGCTCATCCTATTTTATGATGCCTGGTGGTAAAATTGAAAAAGGTGAGCTATCTTCTCAAGCCCTTATTCGCGAGCTAAAAGAAGAATTAGATCTGGATATTTTATCACGAGATTTAGAATATATGGGCTTTCATGAAACCGAAGCAGTTAATGAAGCTGATACGCTCGTTAGAGGTGAGGTTTTTAGAATAGAGTTTAAGGAAAAATTAGTTATAATACCACAGGCAGAGCTTGAAGAAGCAACTTGGTTGACCGTAGATAATTATAAAAATTATAAATTAGCACATCTCATTGAAGAATTTACAGTTCCTATCTGGTTAGCAGGTCCTTTTGAATATTAACATAGAATCCATAATTTTATCACTGATCTTTATTAAATATCTTTTATGCTATCTTTTCCAAATGCTAAAATAAACTTGGGTCTTCATATTGTAGGTAAGCGACCTGATGGTTATCATGATTTAGAGACGATCTTTTACCCCGTTAACCTTTATGACGCTGTTGAAATTGTTCCACTAAGTTCCGGTAGTACAACTTTTCGTCGGAGGGTATTGTGATCCCTGGAAAGGGTATGAATTTATGTGAGCGTGCATATCATTTAATTCAACAAGATTTTGATATTCCTTCTGTTGCTATTCATTTATTAAAAAGAATACCAATCGGAGCTGGCATGGGTGGTGGATCTGCAGATGCAGCTTATGTCCTTAAAATGCTAAATGATCAATTTGAGCTGCAACTATCTGTTGTACAACTGGAAAATTATGCGAAGCAGCTGGGCGCAGACTGTCCATTTTTTATTGAAAATAAGCCGGTGTATGCAACTGGTATTGGGACTGATTTTGCTCCTATTGAGGTCAATTTGAGCGCATACTATATTGTTATAGTGAATCCTAATATTCACATATCTACCGTTGAGGCTTATAGCGGAGTTGTTGCCAAAACTCCTGAGTTTGATTTAAGGTCCATTATTCAGTTGCCAATCCAGGAATGGAAGTATTATCTGAACAATGATTTTGAACTAACTATATTCGAGCAATTTCCTAAAATTAAGGAACTTAAAGATGCAATGTATTCATCTGGCGCATTATATGCCGCGATGTCGGGCTCAGGTTCTTCTGTGTTTGGAATATTTGAAAATCCTGTTGTGCTGGATGATTTAAAAATTTATGGTGATATTTATTATCCGATTGATCTATCATAAGTGTTATCTAATTTTCTTAATGGAATTGGAAGAAATGTGTTGATTTTTTTCTGTTAGTAGATTATTGAAAGTAGATTATTTTATATCTTATTGTCGCTTTATTTCTTAAAGAATAAGGCGACAATAAGAACTTTATTTTGGTTTTGAAGGCTAAGTAGGTGCGTACTAAAGCTTTGATTTTACTCTTCTTCAAGTTTATAGTCAATTAATTCTCTAGCCTCTTCAAGTACTAACCTTAACTTTTCGGAGTCTAATTTTAGCGACTTGAGTGCTTCTTTATTATTGATAATATCTTTCACGAGTATGATCTGGTTCTGTAATAAAGTTTTCTCTTCTACATCTGTAAGGGTTGTGAGACAGGTTACAGGATAAAAAACAGCTTTATCCACTCTTTTTTTATGCTATTGTCTGTTGGGTAGTCCCATGAAAGAAAATTGACGTTATAGTACTTACCAAAGTCTTTGGAGTCTGAAGTTAAATAGGCATTGGTAACGAGCCATCCTTGCGTGAATTTTTTATTTTGACCGAAGAAATGATAGGATATATCACTGATATCTTTAAATCGGGATAAGAAATACATGGGAGTTGTCACTGAAATTTTCGCATCTATATCATTTCGAAATTTGCACTCTATGGCCAACATCTCGTTTCCTTTCGATGCAACAACGTCTATCTCATGAGAAACTGCGTGGCCTTGGATTGTTTGTCCTGTGGTGCTTTCAAAACCATATTCTTGAAATAAGCGTGCGATCCATTTTTCGAAATAAAAACCTTCAGGACCTAATTCACGAAGTGCTTTTTTAGGCTATATCGAGCTGCAAAAGAATTTCTTTGCGATTTTAGTGCTTCAAAAGCTAACTGATATAGCTCTCTTGTGCTTATCCCGTCAAATAGTTTTTCTTTGATTTGTGTATAAACTTTTTCAACTTGTTCATTGTTGGCACCAGATCGCGTTAAAGAATGACGTAAGCTGTCACTGTTAAATGGAACTAGTTCTCCAGAGTATTTTTTTACCAGCATATTAGATTATGGTTACAGTTTAATGTACTCCTGCAATTTACTTGCCATTGCTATTAAAAGTAGCTAAAAGAGTTCTTTAATTAAAATATAAATACCAACAATAAATATAAACCAGCCGAATATGGGCTTTAGATGATCTGTTTGAATTTTTTTCTGAAGTTGATTTCCTATTCCAACACCCAAGGTTGTTATGGTAAGCAGCTTGAGCAGAAAATTCCAGTCTATCGTTATATGATCGATATCGCCAAAAAAACCAATAAGAGAATTGATCGTAATGATTGATAATGATGTGCCTATTGCTATACGTATAGGCATATGGAGCAATATAACTAAGGCCGGTATGATCAGAAATCCTCCTCCAGCACCTAAAAAACCGGTTACAAGTCCAATTCCAATGCCCCATGCAATCATCTTAATGGTATGTTGTTTAACTGGATGTTGAGGGCTAGATTGAATTTTCTTGTTTTTTATCATACTCCACGAAGATCCGAGCATCAATGTAGCAAATGAGATCATGGTTAACGTTGATTTTGTAAGCTGATAATGGTTGATCTCTAGAATAACTTCGGGTATATGGACCAGTAAAACTTACGGACTAAAAGTACAACGATAACAGAGGAAATTCCGAAGTATAATGTTGCCCGGAAATTTACACATTTTTCCTTTGTTTTGATGAAACTTCCTATGAAACTTGTACTTCCAACAATAAATAGGGAATAGGACGTTGCTAGTGTAGGATGTATATGGAATAGGTAGACTAAGACTGGTACTGTCAATATGGAACCACCAGCACCGATTAATCCGAGGGTGATACCGATGAAAATAGACAAAGTGTACCCTATAATTTCCATCGTTGCAACATTGTGTGGCCAAAGAACGGAATAATTATTAGTAAACAAAAACAAAATAGTATACTGCTTGTTATTAATTACAGAAGAACTTATAAATTTTATACATATGGGCGCGATAGTAGATAAAGTAATAAGCAAAGTGAAAAGTAAAATAGACGAAGAATGTGAGAATGGTACTATTGAGACTTCAGAACGTATCCTTTCTGTTGTGGCTGGAGGTTTTATATTAGGTGCGGGTGTTCGGTATTTGATTAAACATCCACTAACGGCACTTTCTGGATTATCTTTGGGTGGTGCTTTAGTTTACCGTGGTATAACTGGAAAATGTGCAATAAAAAAAGCCATTGAAGACGATGTAGAACGTGTAGAAGTTATTGAGCATCGCTATTTTGTGAAAAAAGACTAATCCGCATTTCTAATTTAGGTTTATACAGAGGGGGTCTAATATGTAACATATTGGACCTTTTTTAATTCATTACCTTACGTAGATTTTTTCAATTATTTATTTAGCATTAAATTAATTTAATTTAATAATTCCCAGCTAATTCATGAATTTCCAGTAAAAAATCAATCTTTTGGATTTTCTATGCGGTAAATTAGAAAAAAAAGCCTACATTATCCTGATTTTTACAGTAAAAGAAAAAAATATTGAAATTCACAGAATTTGGTTTAGCACCTTCATTGGAAGAAGGCTTAGATAGCATGGGATATGAAGATGCAACACCCATACAGGAACAGGCCATACCTGTTGTGTTGCAACATAAAGATCTGATCGCTTGCGCGCAGACTGGCACAGGGAAGACAGCTTCTTATTTATTGCCTGTTTTACATAAAATAGCTGAAGAACAATCCGATTATATAAATACTTTGATTTTAGTTCCTACCAGAGAGCTCGCTTTGCAAATTGATCAGCAAATCATGGGGCTTGGCTATTTCACGGGGGCAACTTCAATTGCTGTTTATGGTGGTGGAAATGGCATGGATTATGAACAGCAACGGACAGCAATTAAGGAAGGAGCAAATATTATTGTTGCTACTCCTGGACGTTTAATAGCGCATTTAGCATCAGGAAAACTTCATTTTAATAAAGTAAAACATTTCATATTGGATGAAGCAGACCGTATGCTCGATATGGGATTTCATGAAGATATTATGAAGATCATCAGCTTTTTGCCAAAAAAGAGACAGAATCTTTTATTTTCAGCGACGATGCCAGGTAAAATCAGGACATTGGCTAAGCAGATCTTACATGATCCGACCGAGATTAATATTGCCTTATCAAAACCTTCTGAAGGAATTAATCAGCAAGTTTATATGGTTTATGATGACCAAAAGACGGCATTGATAAAGCATATTCTTACTAATCCAACTTATACGAGTACGATTATTTTTGCTTCCAAAAAGGAGTTTGTCAAACGGTTGAGTACTGATCTGTATAAAAGCGGTATCGCAGTAGAAGCATTCCACTCTGATTTGGAGCAAGCACAACGTGAAGATATCATGAATCGTTTTAAAGCGAAGCAGATAAATGTATTAATTGGTACAGATGTTATTTCCAGAGGTATTGATATCGTCGGTATCAGTTTGGTTATCAATTATGATGTACCTCCAGACCCTGAAGATTATATCCACCGCGTCGGCCGTACAGCACGAGCGGCGACAACAGGAACAGCTATTACATTTGTGAACCAGAAAGATCAGCCGCGGTTTGCAAAAATTGAAGAGCTTATCGGTTCAAGCATAGAAAAATTGGATTTACCTGAAGGCTTTTCTGCAGGACCGGTTTATGATCCAACACGTTATTCTGATCAAAAGAAGAAACCTTCTAAAAAGAAAAAATTCAAGAAATTCGTTAAGAAAGATTAATTAAAAGAATTTGATATTTAGGTTTGCTCCCGAAGAGTTAGATGCTTTCTGGGGGCATTTTTATGGCAAAACATCCAAAGTGCAGTGCTGCAGTTATATTGTAATTTGTAAAAGAAAAAGTATAAGGCAAGTCCCATAACACTATTCTTACAACCAAATGTGATGATTTTTGTTGACTTCTATTGAAAAGCAGAAGTGCAATTAAATTTTTTACTGTATTTTAGTTTCAAAATTGACCTCGTATTAATTATTACCGTATGAATAATCAAAACCTTCATCTTAAAAAGCATGTCTACAGCATTGTAAGTACACTATTGTTCGTCACTAATGTATCTCATGTATGTGGGCAGTCGTCACTTAAAATGGAAGGTGATTCGGCAGTTGCCATGATCGATCCTACATATGATCAAGTGAGTAAGTTGCATCGTTTCTGGTTAGGTGATTCTTATCGTGAACTATACAATACGCCGGTTAAAATGCGGGTCATGCATCTTCAAAAGGAACTTGGCGGTCTTACTGTTGTCAAGCTTGGTGGAGGTATGCAAACACAATCGCTACGTTTAAGAGACAGTACGGGTAGAGAATGGGTTTTGAGGTCTATTAATAAATTTCCGGAAAGGAGTCTGCCTGAACATTTGAGAAATACGATTGCAAAGGATATTGTTCAGGATCAAATTTCGATTGCTCATCCATTTGGAGCGCTAACTGTACCGACTTTTAATCGGGTATTAAAAATCCCACATGCTAGTCCAGAACTGGTCTTTGTTGGTGATGATCCAGGTTTAGAAGAACACCGTGCTGTATTTAAAAATAGAGCTTATATGTTTGAGCCAAGAGTCCCTTTGGAGGATGAAGATGCGAAAACTGACAATACACTTAAAGCGCAAAGAAAGTTGGAGGAAGATAATGATATTCAAGTGGATCAGCGTTTAACATTGCGTGCAAGACTACTTGATTTCATTTTAGGAGATTGGGATCGTCATGAGGATAATTGGCGATGGGATTCTAAAAAGATTGACGATAAGAAAGTGTATAGTCCAGTACCAAGAGATCGTGATAAAGTGTATTATAAAACATCGGGTATACTTCCGGTATTACTATCCATGCAGTGGCTGAAAGCGCACTTGCAACCTTTTGGTGATCATATTCGCAATGTCGGTCAGTGGAATTTTAATGAAAGGCATTTTGACCGTTATTTCTTAAACCATTTGGATCGAAAGGATTGGAAAGAGGAGATCAAATTTGTACAAACGGTTGTTACTGATGCTGTTATAGATGAAGCAATAGCACAGATGCCAGATACTATTGTACGATTGGGTGGAGAACAGCTTAAAGGTCATATACGTGCTAGAAGAGATAATCTGATGTCTACTGCTTTAGATTATTATGGTGATCTAGCAAAGAACGTTGATATCGCCACTTCAGCTAAGAATGAGTTTTTCTATTTTAACTATCATGCTGACGGTTCGCTTGAGCTAGAAATCAGAAATAAAAAGAAAGATGGATCTGAAGGAAGGAAACTTGTTAAAAGAACATTCCTTCCGAAGGAGACAAAAGAATTACGGATTTATGGGCTTGATGGTTCAGATGTATATGATATTCGTGGTCAAAATAAATCAAAAATAAAGCTTCGGTTGATAGGAGGTAAGGGGACGGATGATTATAAAGTAGACCCTAATTTTGAGAATGGAAAGCATGTTTATATTTATGATGATAAGGCAGTTCAAAATACCTTTAAGAATGCTCCTTTTATAAACCTAAAATTGTCAAATGATACCCTAGTACATCGTTATGATCGAAATAGTTTTAAATATGATCGTACCGGTGTGTTGGCTTCTTTACAATATGGAGTAGATAAAGGCCTTTTGTTTGGGGCTGGTTATTTGATCGAAAAACAGGGCTTTAGAAAAGAACCTTATGCTTTTAAACAAGAGTTTTGGGCGCATTATACAACTGGACGAAAGTCCTTTAGTTTTAAATATAATGCCGATATTAAATCGATATGGAATAAAAATGATCTCTTGATTCAATTGGAATCTGATGGACCTAAAAACCAAGAAAACTTTTTTGGTTTGGGAAATAATACAGATTATGAACAGCGTAAAGAACGTGGGATTCAATATTATAGAAACCGATATGATGTTATTTATGCCAACTTTTTATTGAAGAGAGAATTTGCTGAAAACTGGAAATGGAAGATGGGTTCTTCTTCAGAATTTATTATGAGCCATGAAGAAGCTAATGAGGGACATTTTTTTGAAAAGTATGCCACAGAAAATCCAGCTATACCTGTATTTGGTAAGTTTTTCTTTACAGGAATTCTAGGATCTGTTCAATACGATAGTCGTGATCAAAAAGATAATGCCAAAAAAGGTATTTTCTGGGATAATCTGATTGAGGCAAAGTCACAGCTAAATAGCAACGATAATCAATTTATAAGATTAAGATCTATTTTCAACTTTTATAAGACTAATGAAAGCGACTGGATCACTCTTGCCAATCGCACTGGATTTGAAACACTGATCGGTGATCCATTAATCTTTCAATATGCGCACTTAGGAGGTGAAAATAGCCTTCGTGGCTTTAACTCGAAACGTTTCATTGGACAAACTATGCTCTATAATAATTTTGAGTTACGTTTTAAAGTTTTTAGTTATGATTCCTATTTGGTTCCTGGCACTGTAGGACTTATTGGTTTTCACGATGTGGGAAGAGTTTGGATGAAGAATGAATCTTCAAACCGTTGGCACATGGGGTATGGCGGTGGCTTTTATTTTATTCCTGCTGATCTTTTAGTTATTCAGGCTGTTGGAGGTTTTTCAAAAGAAGGATTTCGTCCTTATTTAAGTATTGGTCTTCGTTTTTAAAATTACTTAAAATATTCTCCATGGATTGCAAAATACTGAGTGTGATACAATTCATGGAGAATATCGGTTTAGACTGCTTATTCTTTTGCACCAAAGGTCACCAGCACCATTCCTATTACAATGATTGTAGAACCAAGGATCTGCATCCAGGTCAAAGGTTGTTTAAAAACAAGAGCCATCGCCAGCTGAACTGTTAAAAATGTGCCCCCTGAACACAAGGCAATTACAATCGGCTGTGGAAATGTTTTGAATAATTGAATGAGAAACCAGCTTGCAGTGATTAGAATTATATTACCCGCAACTAATGCTGACCAGTGGTATTTTGGGTGAATTCCGCCATATTTAAAAATAATAGTTGAAACGATCTGACAAATCCAAAATAATAAGAAATAGAGATAATTCATGTCTGTGATTTACTGTTAATGATCCTTCAAATCTAATTGAATTTTAGGAAATACGAATTATTATTTTCATTTGTTGGTGTTGTTTTTCTTTTAAGAAAAAACAAATTGCCAAACCCAATGTTGTATTTGTAAATACAATTTATGGATTTATACGCAGGATTACCTTTTTGGATTATTAAAAATGCGCTTTACGATTATAACAATCCCTTAGAAAATGATTATGAAATTGATGTGGCAATTATTGGTTCTGGTATTACAGGAACACTAGTTGCGCACGAGCTTTGTGAACACGGTATAAAGTGTGCTATTTTTGATAAAAGAATCGTATCAAATGGCAGTACAGTTGCTAGTACAGCACAGCTGCAATATGAAATTGATGTTCCTCTTCATGAAATGATTAAGGACATCGGTGAAGCTCGTGCAGTTGGCGCTTATCGTGCAAGTTTAAGGTCCATTACAGATATCGAGCAAGTATTTGAGAAAACAGGTGTGAAGGGTGATTTTAAACGTGTCTCAACATGTTATCTGGCAAGTGATCAAGCAGGATGGAGTAGTATTAAAGATGAATATGAGGCGAGGGTGAAACATGACCTTCCTGTTCGTTTATTGAATAGGAAAGCATTAAAGAAGGAATATGGAATTGCAGGTCTTGGCGCATTATATAATGATACATCTGCACAAATGGATACTTATAAGTCTGCGACCGGTATTCTTAAGTATCATCAAAAAAACATCAACTTCCAATTTTTTCTCCAGTTCAGATCGATCATTATCATGAAGTGAAAAATGGGTATGAACTAGTGACGAATAATGGGTTTAAGATTCGCTGTAAATATGTGATCATTGCCGCAGGATTTGAGGCGGGTCAATTTTTGCCAAAACAGGTTATGAATCTTAATTCAACCTATGCTTTAGTTTCTAAGCCTATTCATACAGGTCAATTTTGGAAAGAAAGAAGTTTAATATGGGAAACTGCGGAACCTTATTTCTATATGCGTACAACCGCAGATAATCGTATCATGATGGGAGGGGAAGACGAGGAATTTAGAGACCCTGATAAACGGGACCGTTTGTTAAAGGGAAAAGTTAAAAAACTGGTCAAGAAATTCAATAAATTATATTCGGATATTGCTATCGATGTCAATATGGCGTGGTGTGGTACTTTCTCTTCTACAGCAGATGGTTTGCCATTTATCGGTAGCTGGCCCGGTAAAAAAAGAATGCTTTATGCATTGGGATATGGCGGAAATGGTATTACATTTAGTATGATTGCCGCACAGGTGATCCGAAATATAATTTTGGGAAAGAAAGACGACCGTACGGATATATTTGGGTTTGGAAGATTAACAAACGATGGAGATTTATAGTTTGGTTTGAGATTTAAATAATAATAAAAGGCTTATCGGAAATACGATAAGCCTTTTATTATTTATTGCAGGGGATACTTATATACCCATTTCTTTTAATATAAATTGAGCATTGTCAATTTTGTCTGCTACCCATAGTACGTAACGGATATCAACACCTATCGAACGGCTATAACTATCGTTCCATGCAAAATCATTAATGGTTGCATCGTATGAGCGGTCAAAATTGACTCCGATCAATTCGCCATATGCATTCATAATAGGAGATCCTGAATTACCTCCGGTAGTATCCATATTATAGAGCATATTAACAGGTACATCGTTCAGTTCTTTCTTAATATATGGTCCAAAATTCTTGTTTTCCCAAGCAGTTTTTATTTCAGCTGGATATTCAAAATCTGCCTCTCCAAGATTGCCTTTTTGTATAATACCTGCTAGTGTTGTAAATGGCTTCATGTAAGTAGCGTCAACAGGAGAGTAACCTTTTATGTTTCCGAATGTTAGTCTCAATGTGGAGTTCGCATCAGGAATAAAGTTTTTAGACTGATACAATTCCTTAACTGCCACATAATCTCCCATCAATTTATTTAACACTCCATCTCTTCTTTTTGCTCAACAGCAATTGCTGAATATCTTGTTCTAGTGACGATTGAAATTTCATTAGGTTATCTGAATAAGCCAATAGATTAGTCCTATTTGATAAAATATCATTAAATACTGCTGCGCTGTTATTTAATTTCGATTCTGTAATAAGCTCCCCGGCATATGCACTTGCAAGATTATTATCTTGGAACTTCAGTTTTTGAATTGTTTCGATTTGATTGTTCCCTTGGAAAGCATGTGCGTCTGCTAGCATCTTAGCAAAGATACGGAGATCTGCATACATGCTGTAGCTTTCGTAGATACCTTTTAAGTTTGTTTTTAACTTATTAATATTAGCTTCAAAAAAAGCATTTTGATCTTGTGATGTACTTTGTTGTAGCATCGCGGCTTTAAACGTATTTATTTCTTTTGCAACGCGCATTAAACTCGTGCTCGTGTAGATATTATTCATCCACATTTCCTTGTAGACGTCTTGATTGATTAATTTGTATAGACCATCAATATCATCCATCAGAGTACCATATTTATTTTTTAAATCTGATTTGCTATTGATAAA
>NZ_ASZT02000082.1:0-23407 GCF_001006065.1 Sphingobacterium sp. IITKGP-BTPF85 | reverse complement strand
TTATACCTTTTTATGCTGAGAACAGGGCTATTCCTGTTCTTTCGGTAGCTTCTACTGGCCCGTCATGTTTATCATTTAACCTATTCAGCTTTCATATCCTCTTTTTATCTGACAAGCATAATGGCAGCTTCTGCTTTTATGCTATACATACCCATGCTTATAACCCCATTAGTTTCAGAATCCATAATTACTTATTGATTGCTCCTCATAGTGGCATTAGATTCTCTTAATATGTTGATTGATTCTTCAACATATTACTAGGATTGTGTTCAGTTTGATAACACATTATTATTTCATAGTATATTTTAATAATTCATAAGATATGCTAACGAGCTCTTCAGATTGATGTTTATTAATCCAAAAGAAGGACTTCAGAAATGATTTTTATTTTAATAACAGATACATGTCTCTGCGTTTCATGATAAGAGAATTCAGGATGCTATAAATTATAATTCAGAAGTTTCTTCATTTAATTATGAACAAGATTATTAGATGTAACTAATTGGTTACTAGAATTTGAGAAATATCTGAATGCTGGATGTCACTTTGCAAACGGTTGTTTATTTTAAGCAAACGATTGCTTTGTTTTTTTATTTTTAATTACCGATTTTCTAGTGTATTCTTGTTATAGAAAAGGTCTACGGCTGATTCTATAACTAATTATTGAACGACTGTTATCATTAAGTTTGATAATCATTTCAAAGACTGTTTAGTTTGTTTTAAAATAGGTGATTTTAGAGGGGCTTTCTATGGCCCCTTTAATTTTGTATGTAAATTAATCTATCAAAATATGAATTCTAATAGAAGAGATTTCTTAAAGAAAGCGGGTATCTTATCATCTGTAGCGGTGACATTACCAACTTTAAATTCCAATGTATTGGCTGCAACAAAATTCAACATGTCCGGTCATGCGGCCCCTAAGATTGATAAAGTGCGTGCAGCAGTTATTGGTTTAGGAATGCGTGGTCCTGGTGCTGTGGATCGTTTGTCTTACATTGATGGTGTTGAGATCGTTGCGTTATGTGATAAACATGCAGACCGTGTAGAACGGGCTCAAGGTATCCTGCGTAAGAAATCGCTGAAAGATGCAAAATCTTATTCTGGTGAAGACGGATGGAAAGACATGCTGAAAAATGAGAAATTGGATTTAGTTTATATCTGTTCTCCATGGGACTATCATACTCCCATGAGTATCGGCGCAATGAAAGCTGGTGCGCATGTTGCGTGTGAAGTGCCGATTGCCTTAACTCTTAAAGACTGTTGGGAAGTGGTTCGCGTATCAGAAGAAACGAAAAAACATTGTATGATGTTGGAGAACTGTTGCTATGATTTCTTTGAAATGCTAACATTAAACATGACGCGTCAAGGTCTATTTGGTGAGCTGTTACATGGCGAAGGAGCATATATTCACGATTTATTGGACTTAAATTTTGCGAAAAATGGTTACGATAATATGTGGAGATTGCGTGAAAATATTAAGTTAAATGGTAACTTATATCCAACACATGGTTTAGGTCCGGTTGCGCAATGTATGAATATAAACCGTGGTGATAAAATGAATCATTTAGTTGCTATGTCTACAAATGATTTCCAAATGGGCGCTAAAGCGAAGGAATTGGCAGCAAAAGATTCTTTTTATCAAGAATTTGTTGGTAAGAACTTCCGTGGTAATATGAATACAACTTTAATCCGTACAGAATTGGGTAAGACAATTATGTTGCAACATGATGTGACTTCGCCAAGACCATATTCTAGATTACATACATTAAGCGGTACAAAAGGTTATGCGCAGAAATATCCTGATGAAAATATTGCGTTTGGACATGAATTTATCTCCAAAGATAAAATGAAAGAACTGTATGCTAAATATACACCTGAACTAGTGAAATTTATTGGTGAGCAGGCAAAACAGGTAGGTGGTCATGGTGGAATGGATTTCATGATGGACTGGAGATTAATAGATTGTTTGCGCAATGGTTTACCATTGGATCAAGATGTTTATGATGCAGCTTCTTGGAGTTGTATCGTTCCTTTAAGTTTTGATTCTGTAAAAAACAACTCTAGAACGGTCAATATTCCTGATTTTACTAAAGGTGCATGGAAAACGAATAAGCCTGTAGATATCACTTTAAATGGTGGTGGTACAACGAAAATACGTTCAAAAGAAGGTAAAGTAAGCGGTGTTCAATTAGACGTATAATCTTTTTGTTAACTATTAGAAAGGGAGAGCGGTTATTGTTCTCCCTTTTTTATTGACGATCGTTTCACTTCTTGTTTAAAAATATCTAAATTGTAACTTTATTTGTTATCGACCGACCTATGTACAGGAATATATTCTTTTGTGTCCCATGTTTTGTCTTATTGACTTCATGCTTCAGTAACAGTAAGCCGAAAGGTAATACTGCCGATCTCTTTGTTTCGCAGGATTCTTCCCGCTGTTATATGGCAACAAATATTCCCTCTCGATTTTCGAATTTAGATACTACGCATCATATCGTTGAAGGGGCTGGTATTGATCAAGTTAAAATGGTCAAGGTTACAGGTGGATATTTTATGATGGGTTCGGATCAGTTTGTTGATGCTAAACCTGTACATGAAGTTAAAATCAATGATTTTTTAATTGATGAACATGAAGTAACAAATGGTCAATTTGAAGCATTTGTAAAAGCGACCGGTTATGTAACTGTGGCTGAAAGACCGTTAGATCCAAAGGAATTTCCAGGTGTAGATCCAGCGATGTTAAAGCCAGGTTCTGCTATTTTTTCACCACCAAAAGAGGTTCAAGGTTTAACCAATCATCTGCAATGGTGGTCTTATGTCATAGGGGCTAATTGGAAGCATCCTGAAGGTCCGAATACCAATATTAAGGGTAAAGAGGACTTTCCTGTTGTACATATTGCTTATCAAGATGCTGAAGCCTATGCAAAGTGGGCAGGAAAACGTTTACCAACAGAAGCCGAATGGGAATACTCTGCACGTGCTCGTACATCAAATCCGATGACCTATTATTGGGGAAATGAATTGTTGGATAATGATCGCTATCTGGCAAATATTTTTCAGGGACAGTTTCCTGTTCTCAATACGAAGTTAGATGGTTACATCGGTACGTCGCCAGTTAAAGCTTTTCCTGCAAATTCAATCGGTCTGTATGATATGGAAGGGAATGTTTGGGAATGGTGCGCTGACTTTTATCGTCCTGATTATTATGCAAAAAGTACTGCCGATAATCCTAAAGGTCCAACTGATGCATATGATCCCGATGAACCGGGGCCTGTAAAACGAGTACAACGGGGTGGATCGTTTCTGTGCAATGATCAATATTGTGAGCGTTATAAAGCAGGTAGCCGGGGAAAGGGTGAGATTAACAGTCCGACAAACAATGTAGGATTTAGATGCGTTAAAGACATTTAACTCGTGAACAAATATGATCCTATAAAAAAGCCTTCTTAAATAAATAAGAAGCTTTTTATGCAATAAGAGTTTAAGCTTATTTCGATAAGAACATCGATTTTTTAGCAACTAAATCTCTAAAGTAAGGATCATTTAAATCTTTGATGAAACGGATAGCTTCACCTGTAGACTTCATTTCTGGACCTAATTGTTTATCAACTTCAGGGAATTTAGAGAACGAGAATACAGGTTCTTTGATTGCCCAACCTTGTAATTTGCGCTCAATTTTGAAATCTTTCAATTTGTTTACGCCTAACATGATTTTTGTTGCGATGTTGATGTAAGGTACATCGTATGCTTTAGCGATAAAAGGAACTGTACGAGATGCACGTGGGTTTGCTTCGATTACATATACATTTTCACCTTTCACGGCGAATTGAATATTTAATAGCCCCCTTACATCTAATGCTTTCGCTAATTTGATCGAATACTCTGCCATTTTATCTTGTACAGCTTGTGATAAGCTAAATGGAGGTAGTACTGCGTAAGAGTCACCAGAGTGGATACCTGCAGGTTCGATGTGTTCCATCATACCAATGATGTGTACATCTTCACCATCACAGATGGAATCAGATTCTGCTTCTTCAGCACGATCCAAGAAGTGGTCAATTAGGACACGGTTTCCAGGAAGGTTTTTCAATAAGTTAACAACTGCTTTCTCTAAGTCATCATCGTTGATCACGATGCTCATTCCTTGACCACCTAGTACATATGATGGACGAACAAGTACTGGATATCCAACTTCGTTCGCAACTTTGATTGCTTCTTCTGCCGACTCAGCTACACCATACTTAGGATAAGGAATATCCAAAGATTTCAATAGATCTGAGAAACGACCGCGATCTTCAGCTAAATCCATATTTTGGAAATCTGTTCCGATGATCTTAACACCAAGTGCTTCTAATTGATCAGCCATTTTAAGAGCTGTCTGACCACCTAATTGAACGATAACACCTACTGGTTTCTCTAATTCAATAATTTCGCGAACATGTTCCCAGAATACTGGCTCAAAGTATAATTTATCAGCCATGTTGAAGTCCGTTGAAACCGTCTCTGGGTTACAGTTAACCATGATTGCTTCGAATCCTGCTTCTTTAGCAGCTAATAAACCGTGTACACAAGAGTAATCAAATTCGATACCTTGACCGATACGGTTAGGACCTGAACCTAATACAACGATTTTTTTCTTATCAGAAGCTACTGATTCGTTTTCTTCTTCAAAAGTAGAGTAGTAGTATGGTGTTTGCGCAGGGAATTCCGCAGCACAAGTATCAACCATTTTGTAAACACGGCTAATGCCTAATGCCTTACGACGGTCATATACTTCATCTTCCGTTACATTTCCTAATAACCAAGAGATTTGGATATCTGAATAACCTTTTTGTTTCAAGGTCATGAAGAAGTCTTTTGGAATATTATTCAATTGGTAGCGGCGAAGTT
The DNA here is from genome assembly GCF_001006065.1 of Sphingobacterium sp. IITKGP-BTPF85. Classification (NCBI taxonomy): domain Bacteria; kingdom Pseudomonadati; phylum Bacteroidota; class Sphingobacteriia; order Sphingobacteriales; family Sphingobacteriaceae; genus Sphingobacterium; species Sphingobacterium sp. IITKGP-BTPF85. The sequence continues at coordinate 18,517 of NZ_ASZT02000082.1, read as the reverse complement.
CTGTTTCTAAGGCTACTAACTCTTGAATTTGTACTAAGTACCATTTATCGATACGTGTTGCTTTGCGGATAGATTCCAATGGAACACCCAATTCAAACGCATCTTTGATATGAAACAGACGATCACCACTTGGATGCTCAAGGCTATGCATGATTTCTTCTAAATTGCGTAATTGACGACCATCAGCTCCTAAACCTGCGCGGTTTGTTTCTAATGATTGACATGCTTTTTGAAGTGCTTCGATAAAAGTACGGCCGATTGCCATTACTTCACCTACCGCTTTCATCTGCAAACCTAATTCTGTATTTGCTCCTTTGAATTTATCAAAGTTGAAACGAGGTACTTTTACGATTACATAATCTAAAGTTGGCTCGAAGTAAGCTGACGTAGTTTTTGTGATTTGGTTTTGTAATTCATCCAAATTGTAACCAATCGCTAATTTAGCAGCAATTTTTGCAATGGGGTAACCCGTTGCTTTAGATGCTAATGCTGAAGAGCGAGATACACGAGGGTTGATTTCGATTGCGATGATGTCTTCATCCTCCGGATTAACAGAGAACTGTACGTTACAACCTCCTGCAAAGTTACCAATAGAACGCATCATCAGGATTGCTTGATTACGCATGTCTTGGTAGCATTTGTCGGATAAGTCATCCCTGGAGCAACCGTGATTGAGTCACCTGTATGGATTCCCATCGGATCAAAGTTCTCAATAGTACAGATGATAATTACGTTATCATTGGTATCACGTAATAACTCTAATTCGAATTCTTTCCAGCCTAATACTGCTTTTTCAACTAATACTTCGTGAGTAGGAGAAGCACTTAAACCTCTACTAAGAGCTGCGTCGAATTCATCTTTCGAGTGTACAAATCCGCCACCAGTACCAGCTAAGGTATAAGAAGGACGAATCACTAATGGATAACCAATTTCTTGCGCTGCTTCTTTACCTTCTAAGAAAGAGTTAGCGATTTTCGAAGGTGCTACACCTACACCGATATCAATCATTAATTGACGGAACTCTTCACGGTTTTCTGTTTTTTCAATTGCAGCAACATCAACACCGATAACTTTAACGTCGTATTTTTCCCATAGTCCGATGTTTGAAGCTTCGATACATAAGTTTAACGCTGTTTGGCCACCCATAGTAGGTAGAACGGCGTCAATCTTTTGTTCTTTAAGAATTTCTTCAATACTTTCTACAGTTAAAGGAAGTAAATAAACGTGGTCTGCAATGACTTTATCAGTCATAATCGTTGCAGGGTTCGAGTTGATGATGGAAACTTCAATGCCTTCTTCTTTTAGAGAAAGGGCTGCTTGAGATCCCGAATAATCAAATTCACAGGCTTGACCAATTACAATTGGACCTGATCCAATGATTAAAACCGATTTAATGGAGGTGTTTCTTGGCATTATATCTAGTTCAAAAAATAAAATTTCAAAGTATGAACAAAGACAATCAAAAATGCGCTTCGAGAAGGGTATATTCCGACCGCTTTGTCGGAGTGCAAAATTACATTATTTTATTTGATTTTCCGATATTTATTTTCAGATAAATCATTTATGTACGGGAGGATAGTCAAAAAGAGAGCAGCAGCACATTTTTTTAATACCGCTGCTCTCTGTAAAGAATGCATTATTTAATAGACAATCAGCTCATCCGCAAATAGAAATCCTTTTTTCGGATTTGTTGCTACGACACGTACAAAACGTGCTTGTTGAGGCTTCGCTAATTTCAATTCAAACCGTTTGAAAGTTAAGGTTGGGTCTTGATCAGAAACGTCGTTCTGTACGATACCGACCTCTCTGAAAGTTCGACCATTTTCGGATAATAAAACTTTAAATTCTCCAGGCATATATACGCCAGGACCTGTAATCTGCATGAAATTCATGGCAACACTATTGATCTCTTCACGTCGCTCGAAATCAACAACAACATCAAGATCTTTTAAAAATCCTTGCCATTGCCCATCTTGGTATGTTAACCCGCCTTTAACACCGTTTGTTAATGTCAGTTCTTTCTGTGCAGGATATCCATCGTCCCATTTATTTGTATAAGAAACAGCTTTTCCTATTGCTTTATGAACATCCAGTTGGATCGTTTCGATGGGTCCGACCTGAGTTGAATCTAAAAAGTAAGCTGCTTTAACAATCGTAGGAACAGAGAGATCAAATGAATTGTTATAAGGGGTTGCTTGATAAGTGGGTTTTGATCCATCTATCGTAAATCGGATATTATCTGCATGTAATTGTTCGGTCGTTAATGTTACCGTATTTGAGGCCTTCTTTGCATCAAAATCTACGGAAGCTTTTACATTGTACGATGGTCGATAATAATTGATATCGAAGTGCTGTAAAATTTTATAGTGTGATTGCAGTCTTTTATGGAAGTTCGGCCAATTTTTTAGATCAGCTTTTGTCCAGACAACTTCAGCTAAAGCTAATGTTCTTGGAAAAGCCATATATTCTAGTTGTTGATAATTAGGCATATATTCTGCCCATAAATTTGCCTGAGCACCTAAAACATGCTTAATTTTATCTTGCTGAATAGCAGCTGGAATAGGGTTGTATTCATAGACTTTACTGATAGGAAGGTATCCGCCAATTGTTTCAGGTTGCGTTCTAGGGTCCGTTTGGTATGAATCAAAATAAAGGTGGGATCCTGGGGTCATGATGACATCGTGTCCCGCATTGGCCGAATTGATACCTCCTGATTCGCCTCTCCAGCTCATCACAGTAGCACCTTTTGTCAATCCTCCTTCTAAGATTTCGTCCCAGCCGATAATTTTACGACCTTTAGATTGGACATATTCATCCATCTGTTTAATCAAGTAACTTTGAAGTTCTTCTTCAGATTTTAAACCTTCTTTTGCTTTTAAAGCTTGACATTTAGGACAGGTTTTCCAATGTTTCTTATCGGCCTCATCTCCTCCAATATGAATGTAAGGTGAAGGAAATATGGCAATAACTTCATCCAGTACATTTTTTAAAAACTCATAAGTTTTCTCATTACCGACACAGAATTCAGATTGTGTATACGGTTTACCGGAGCAGGATAATTCGGGGTAAATGGCTAAAACTTCTTCAGAGTGTCCAGGCATTTCAACTTCAGGAATGACATTAATCCCCCGTTGCGCGGCATAGGCTACGAGTTCTCGGGCTTGATCCTGTGTATAGAATCCACCACTTGCATTTGGAGTTCCTGCATCCACATATTGACGGCCATTGTTCCACCAGTCTTTCCATTTTACATGTGTGCGCCACGCCGCTTTATTGGTTAATTCTGGGTATTTCTTAATCTCTAATCTCCATCCCGCTCCATCAGTCAAATGCCAGTGCAGATTATTCAATTTGTAGAGAGCCATAACATCTACAAATTTCTTCATAATAGGGAAAGGAATAAAATGACGTGAAGGATCTAAATGTAATCCGCGATATGAAAAACTTGGTTGATCTTCGATATCCACAGCATTTATCTGAGCAGGATCGTCCTGTAAGTAGCCGAGTTGAACAAGTGTGTAAATGGCATTGATGACAGGGGCAACTTCATGAGCTAGGATAACAATTCCTTTATCAGTAATACCGATGCGATAGGCTGCTTTATCTAGTTTATCTGTTTCCTCAGCTTTTAAGATGCGAATTCCTTCTTTGGGAGCTTTCTTTATCTTTTTACAATTTCGGTCGTAATAGATGTTATAGCCGGATGTTCCGTTAGTAACTGACTGGCATTTATGAATTCTTCTGAAACATAAACTTTTGGAAAAGCTGGAATTTGATAAGAACCAACTGCTAGTGTAAGACTGCTGGGTTTCGGTATTAAGTCAAAATTTGCTGAGCAAATATTTTTAGGGGTAAAAGTCCCGCTAAAAGTACCAAAGTTACTGAATGGCTAAATCGCATGTGAATTGGTATTTAATATGATGTTTTACAAATATCATAAAAAAACAATACGTTCAACTGTATGATATGTGGTGACAATGGTTATTATGATAGTATTCAAACAAAATGTCGATAAAAAATTACATTTATAATCATTAACTTTGCAGTATGATTGAACTTCCAGTTATCCCTGCAACACAAACACAGCGTAAGCCAGATTGGTTGCGTGTAAAATTGCCAGTTGGTAAAGAATATAGACATGTAAGAGGCCTAGTAGACGAGCATAAGCTACATACGATCTGTGAGAGTGGAAACTGTCCTAATATGGGTGAGTGTTGGGGTGCAGGAACTGCTACATTCATGATTTTAGGCAATATTTGTACACGTTCGTGTTCGTTTTGCGCTGTATCAACGGGGCGTCCCAAAGCTGTTGAACTGGATGAACCAGCGCGAGTTGCTAATTCGGTTAAACTGATGCAGGTGAAACATTGTGTCATTACTTCGGTCGATCGTGATGACTTAAAAGATGGGGGTTCTATCATTTGGGCAGAAACAATCAATGCTATTCGTCAAGAAAGCCCTACTACTACTTTAGAGACTTTGATTCCTGATTTTAAAGGACAATGGGAAAATCTTGATCGCGTGCTTGCTGTTCGTCCGGAGGTTGTATCTCATAATATTGAAACCGTAAGACGTTTGACTCGTGAAGTGCGTATTCAAGCAAAATATGATCGTTCATTAGAATGTCTTCGTCGTATTTCTGAAGCTGGTCTGCGTACCAAATCGGGTATAATGCTTGGTTTTGGAGAGACTGAGGAAGATGTTATTGAGACAATGCAAGATTTATTTAATGTAGGGGTTGATATTTTAACAATAGGTCAATACTTACAGCCGACTAAGGCTCATCACCCTGTAGTGGAGTGGGTTACACCTGCGCAGTTTGATAAATATAAAGAAATTGGTTTAAAAATGGGATTCAAATATGTTGAATCAGGTCCATTAGTGAGATCTTCTTATCATGCAGAAAAGCATTTGTTTGATATGCAATAGGAGAAAAAAATATATGTTAGAAAAGCCCTTACTATTTATAGTAAGGGCTTTTTTTGTGGTTTTTTGATTTAAAATTGGCATATTTAAGTTATGACTGCATTGGAACATTTCAAAACCTTATATCTTATTGATGACGACTTAATGTTGTTGTTTTCTCAGATTATTGAAACAAAGGAATTTTATAAAGGAGATATAATTTTTGAACCTGATAGCTACTTAAAATATATTTATTTTGTAGAATCTGGCTTAACACGGATCTTCTACTATAAGAATGGGAAGGATATTACACATTATTTCTTTGGACCCAATACATTTAGTACAGGTATAGAGAGTGTTTTCTATCAAAAACCTTCTTTATTTGGTTTTCAAGCCTTGACCACATGTAAAATTTCATTCATACCTTTTCAACATATTTTGGAATTAGCAAAGACTCACATTGTTGTGAATCAGATCATTCAAAAAGTTTTACTCGATTCGGTGATCAGTTTCTCCAATCGGTTTTATAATATGCAGTTTCAAACGGCTATGGAACGATACCAATTCCTATTAACAGAAAATTCGGAACTTCTTAAAAATGCTTCTCTAGGACATATTGCCTCATATTTAGGGATGTCGCAACAGACTTTATCGGTAATAAGAGGACAACTTGATTAATTTTTTCCTTTTTAAGATATCTTAATTAAATCGTAAAACATACGCATCTTTGTATTGTTACTTAATATACTAATCGACCCTTATGCGAGTTATGAATATGTTAGTTAAAAAGATTTCATGCTTTATATTTTTAATGCCTTTTCTGTTTCAAAATACAACGTTTGGACAGCAAGGTATTAGTCCCCAGCTAAAAGAATTTATTCAAAAGGCAATTCAGAATAATAGCGATATTAAGAATAGTTATTTAGAAAATCAGAAAACCCTTTTAGATAAGAATTCTGTGAGCGGAAAGTTATTACCCCACATATCTGCTATGGGTATGTATGGATACCTCAATGCTAGTGGAGAATTAGATCTTCCGACAAAAACCCTCCCGATCTTGGGCCTGAATCTTTTTGAAGGTGCACAAAAATTTAATACCTCTTCTCAGGTTGGCTTTGCGGGTGTAAATGCGACACAGGTTATCTTTAGTGGTCTACAGATTACGAATGGGAAAAAAGCTTTGGATGAAAAGTATAAAGCACAGCAGCTAATGACCGAGGCCGGTTATGAGGGCCTTGCTCAGGAAGTGGTGCAGACTTTCGATCAGATCATGTTATTGAAAGAAGTTGATGCTTTGATTGCTGATTCGGAGAAAAGGTTGAATAAGGAGCATCTTAAAGTAGTAAAAGCGATCGAGAATGGTTTGGCTATACCTTACGATCGTGATAAAATTAAATTGGCTATGCTGGAGTTAGAAAGCAAGAAAGCCGAATCGACCAATAGTCGTGAACTCTTATATTTTAAATTGGAGGAATTGACTAAAATGCCTCTAGATAGTCTTAAGACAGTGAGTTATCCATTGGAACTAGCGATTGTAGATCCGGTACAACCTGCTGTAGAGAACAGGAAGGAAATGCAAGCTTTGGCAAGTTCTCAACGTGCGTACGAGTATGTACTGAAAAAAGAAAAGGGAGCAAAATTACCACAGATTTTTGCTTTTGGTAGTGCTTTTTATTTCAACGCCTTTGACACAAAGTTCAAATTCAAAGATGTACCGCTTGCCGGTGATCTTAATTTAAGTGCTAATCATTTTCAGATGGCACCGGGTTTTGCTGTAGGGGTTGGTGTTAAGTGGGATGTATTTGATGGAAATCAACATCGAAATAATATCAAAAAAGCAAATCTGGACCTGGTTATGAATCAGAATAAATGGAATGATACGCGGGATAAACTAATGTTGCTGCAACGTAAGACAAATTCGGATTACCAGTTGTCGATGAAAAAATGGCGGTGCATGAACAGCAGATAAAAATTGCAAATAATAATCTTTCATTGGCATCAAAGCAATTTGAAGCTGGATTAATAGATGTAACGGAAAGGTTAAGTGCAGAAAATGAGCTTTACAAGCAGTCACTTAGTTTTTATAATCAACTTTTATTACAGCGTACTGCTGTTTTAGAATTATTAAAATCACAAGGAAGTCTTTATCAATCATTAGTGAAATAATTATGAGAAAATATATATCTATACTTGGAATCGCGGCATTAATGCAAAGCTGTAGCAATGAAGCTCCTCTTAAAAATACTTTTGAGGGAAAGATTGAGCGGGATCAGATTGCTGTAACGACCAAGATTCCTGGCAAAATACATCAGATTTTAGTGAGTGAGGGCGATGTTGTGCAGGCTGGTGACACCTTGATGATTTTGGAGTTTCCAGAGGTTGAAGCCAAATCTATTCAGGCTAAAGGGGCTCTTGAGTCTGCTGAGGCGCAATATAAAATGGCTGTAAAAGGAGCAACAGATAATCAGTTGAAGCAATTGCGAGCGAAGCGTGATGGGTTGCGTGAGCAATTTGAATTTGCACAAAAATCACTGAATAGAATGCAAAACCTCATTAAGGACTCTTTGGTTGCTCAACAGCAATACGATGAAGTTTATATGAAATTTCAAGGAGCAAAGAATCAATATTTAGCTGTTCAGGCCGAACTTGCGGATGCTGAAAACGGTGCCCGAATAGAACAGCAGAAAATGGCGCTGGGACAAAAGGAGAGAGCAATAGGGGCGGTATCCGAAGTGGATGTTGCAACGAAGGAACGTTTTATCATCGCGCCTCAAAATATGACAATTGAAACCATAAATTTAAAAGTCGGGGAACTTGCTTTGGCGGGATATAGCTTAATTTCTGGTTACTTGGTGGATGGTACCTATTTTCGGGTTACAATTCCTGAAAAGCAGTTACATAACCTGACGGTAGGAAGTAAGCAGCAACTTTCATTTCCATATTTAGAGAATAAAAAAATAGAAGCTGAGGTGGTTTCCATTAAAACATTGAGTTCTTATGCGAATATTGCTACGGCTTATCCTGATTTTGAACAGCAGGAATCTTTGTTTGAGGTAAAATTGAAACCTGTGCAAAAGATGGTTCGGATAAATTATTGACTAAGGCGACGTTTATTCTTCATCTTGATAACACAAAATAAGTATTATGCGCACATTCGTATCCTTATTAAAACGAGAATTTAGGCTCTTTTTTCAAAATAAAGTGTTATTGATGCTTTTTGTGGGCGCACCTATTTTATATGGGGTGTTAATTGGTGCAGTTTATCAAAAGGGTAAAGTGACTCATCTACCTATTATTGTTGTAGATCAAGACAGAAGTCCGCTAAGCAAGCAACTGATCACAATGTTTAATGAGAGTGAGGTGATTTATGTTGCAGCAGTTTTGCCAGATGCTTTTAATGCAAAACAAGAGGCATTGAAACATGAAGCAACGGTTGTGGTACAGATTCCAAAGAATTTTGATTCGGATGTGAACTATAACCGTTCTACGGAGTTGACGCTCTTTGTCAATGCAGCCAATACATTAACTTCTAATTATGCGAGCATGGCGGCGAATGTCTGTGCAGCAACATTAAAAGCTGGTATTCAGATTAAAGCACAGCAGAAGAAAGGTGTCCCAGGGTACGTAGCCAATCAGCAATATGAACCTTTTAAAACTACAATCATTAAACAGCATATTAAAAGCGGAAACTATTTATATTTCATGCTTCCGGGCGTGCTATTAACTGTATTACAACAAGTGATGATGTTAGCTTTGGCATTAAGTTTTGCATCAGAGTTTGAAAAGGGAACATTTAAGGAGTTAGTATCTAAATCGTCTAATGTGCTGCTGCTGATTTTAGTGAAAATAGCTCCTTTTTTGATCATGTCCGTAGGTATTTATTTTCTTTATTATGGTTTTTCACTTTTTTATAGAATGCCTCTTGAAATACCAATTGGTCCGTTTTTATTAGGAACTGTATTCTTCTTACTCGCAGTTAGTTTTATCGGTATACTGGTGAGTATTATTATTCCGAGTCAACTTAAAGCAACCGAGATACTCATGGTTATCGCTACACCAAGCTTTATCTTGAGCGGCTTTACGTGGCCTTTGAGCCAGATGCCTGATTGGGTAGTCTATATCTCTAAATTGATTCCGCTGACACATTATTTAGAGATCTTCCGAGTGTTAGTGATAGAACAGGGGGCAGTTGCAAATGTGAAGTCCTCGATCTTAGCGCTGGCTTTGACAACAGTTGTTTGTTTTATTCTTTCATTTGTTCTATTGTATTTAAAAGTTCGAAAAATAAAGAAGGAGAATGTACCAGTTGTTAAGGAGATTGAATGATGTGTATGAATATAAGGATATGTGCATGAAGTATGGAGGTTAAAACATACAGTTTTAATATTTTACAAATTTCAGTTTAAAAATAACATCATTACTTGTAATCATAATTATTATAATACAATAATAAATGATTTTTGATTTTAATTTATTGTAAATAAGTGTGTTAAATAATTTTGGGATTGTTTTGTGGCACTTGGTTTGAGCGATTCTTATCAAAATAAACTAACGCTATCTTCAATTATGAAAGCAATAAAATTTTCAGGAATAACTGCAGCTATCGTTGCCTCTTTATTGGTTTATGGAGCAGCCGCAGTATCTGCGCAACAGACGCATCCTGTGAAAAAATCGGAACCAAAGGTGAAGCCAGCAGCACCGGTTAAAGAAAATCCTGAGGCGGCAAAGGATTCAACTGCAGGAAAAAAGACTCCTGACAGAAAGGGTAATAAAATGATGCCTAAAGCTAAGCCACCAGGTAAATAAAGAACCAGATTAAAGGTTTATGACTGATCTCATAAAACCCTTTTTTTATTAAACCATTAGTAACGTTAAATATCTGTTAACGTGCTTGTTGTAAAGGTATTTTGGCATTTGTTTTGATTTTTAAAACTAGTTTTACACTTAAATATATTGGGTTATGAATACCTTAAATTATTTTAAAAAAATGGCAGCATTAGCTGCATTTGTTTCTGTGTTTGGTATTACCATGAGTACTGCACAAGAAACTACTCCAAACAAGGCTGTTAAAAAAACAGAGAAAGCGGTGAAGGATAATACCGTAAAAGCAAAAGAGACAGCTAAAAAGGAGAAGGTTTCCGCAAGTAAAACGGTAAAAGCTTCGGAAAAAGTAAAGGAGAATGCTGCAAGTACAAAACAGGTCGCTGAAAAAGAAAGTAAGGTCGCTAAATCAGATGCCGTTAAAGCTACTAAAGCTGCCGGAAAAGCGAAGGATGAAGCAATAAAAGCGAAGGAAGTAAATAAGCAGTCAGTTAAGAACGAAAGCGCTTTATCAAAAGCGGAATCAGAAAAAGCGATTAAATCAACTGAGAAAGCTAAAAGTAATGTGACAGCTTCAACAAATAAGGTGAAAAAATCGACTGCAACTCCTACTAAAGCAACTGCAGGCAAGTTATCTTCAGAGAAGTATAATGGTCATGATGTATATATTGGCCCAGAAGGTGGCAAATACTATATCAATAGTAATGGTAATAAGACTTACATACCAAGAAATTAATTTGAATCTGCAAGGCTCATTTGAGCAAAACAAATGATTTGATAATATCAAAAAAGGCTATTCGAATAACTCGAACAGCCTTTTTCTTTTTCAAAAATCAAAATAAATGATTAACAGTACTCGTCAAATGCAGCTGCTAAATTATCAGCGATCATTTGGGCAGAGCGACCTTCAATCATATGTCTTTCTATCATGTGAACTAATTTGCCATCTTTGAATAATGCCATAGCAGGAGAAGACGGAGGATAAGGCAACATATAGTTTCTAGCTTTATCAACAGCTTCTTTTTCCATACCAGCAAAAACAGTAACAAATTTAGTTGGATGTTTTTCATTTTTTACTGCCGCTTTAGCAGCAGGACGAGCATTTGCTGCTGCACAACCACATACTGAGTTTACAACCACAAATACAGTTCCTTCTGTAGCAATAGCCGCATCAACTTGCTCAGCAGTTTTTAATTCTTCGAAACCTACATCTGTAAGCTCTTTACGCATTGGTTCTACTAAATATTCTGGATACATAATCTTCTTTTTTAAATTTAATCATACAAATATAAGTGTTGTTAGGAGCTAAGTCAAGACGTTAGTCTCAAAACAATGTCAGAATTTTACAGCTTTCAAATTCAACGTTTTGATTTAAAGGTATTGAATGGTATTTTTGCTAATAAATTTAAAACTTAAAAAGAATAATATATGTCATCAGTAGAAAGTACGTACGTACCATACAAAGTTAAGGACATCACCCTTGCTGAATGGGGCCGTAAAGAAATAGAATTAGCGGAAGCTGAAATGCCGGGTTTAATGAGCCTTCGTGCTGAGTTTGGTGCTGCAAAACCTTTAAAAGGTGCGCGTATTGCGGGTTGTCTTCACATGACTATTCAGACAGCTGTTTTAATTGAAACTTTGGTTGAACTGGGTGCTGATGTGACTTGGTCATCTTGTAATATCTTTTCTACACAAGACCACGCCGCTGCTGCCATTGCAGCTGCTGGGATTCCCGTATATGCTTGGAAAGGTATGAACGAAGAAGAATTCAATTGGTGTATTGAGCAAACATTATTCTTTGGTGAAGAGCGTCAACCGTTGAATATGATCTTAGACGATGGTGGTGATTTAACAAATATGGTGTTTGATAAATATCCAGAATTGATCGCTGAAATCAAAGGTTTGTCTGAAGAAACAACTACTGGTGTTCACCGTTTATACGAACGTATGAAGAACGGGACATTACATTTACCAGCTATCAATGTTAATGATTCTGTTACAAAATCTAAATTTGATAATAAATATGGTTGCCGCGAATCTTTAGTGGATGCTATCCGTCGTGCAACAGATTTGATGTTGGCAGGTAAAGTTGCTGTTGTAGCGGGTTACGGTGATGTAGGAAAAGGTTCTGCAGAGTCTTTACGTTCTGCTGGTGTTCGTGTTATCGTTACTGAAATCGATCCTATCTGTGCTTTACAGGCTGCTATGGAAGGATTTGAAGTGAAAAAATTTGCTGATGCTGTGAAAGAAGCTAATATCGTTGTTACGACTACAGGTAATAAAGATATTGTTCGTCCTGAGCATTTCAAATCAATGAAAGACAAAACGGTCGTTTGTAATATCGGTCACTTTGATAATGAAATTGATGTTGCTTGGTTAAATGAAAACTATGGTAATACAAAAATTGAAATTAAACCTCAGGTTGATAAATATACGATTGACGGTGTTGATATCATTTTATTAGCAGAAGGTAGATTAGTGAATTTAGGCTGTGCTACTGGACATCCTTCATTCGTAATGTCAAATTCATTCACAAACCAAACGTTAGCGCAATTGGAATTATGGACGAATACGGCTGCTTATGAGAATAAAGTGTATACACTTCCAAAATATTTGGATGAGAAAGTTGCTCGTTTACATTTAGCGCATATCGGTGTTGAACTGGATGTGTTGACTGAAGAGCAGGCTTCTTATATTGGTGTTACAGTTGATGGTCCGTTTAAAGCGGAAGCTTACCGTTACTAGTATTATTTTTTGTAAAAAGCCTCAATTGATTTCAATTGAGGCTTTTTTGTTTATTGCTGTTGGTCGCTTTCACATAACTGACCATGCATTCATAAAGGTGAAAATAATCAGTAATGTAATTAAGATATAATGTTCTTTAAATTTTATGAGTAGAATATAAACTAGAATAATTGGTAATATTAATTGAAGTATAACATATACGATCATGTCTAGCTGTAATGTATACCGATCATAAGTTTCATTGATTCTACTATCTTCTATTTTAGTGCAGATATAAACCATAATAGATATTGATAAGCATTCAATAGGATGCTTAAATAGGAAATAATTAAAATAAGCTTTTTCATAATTATGTAAATGAATTGTTTACCAAACTTATTTTAATATTATCTTAATCAATTTGACAAAAGTCAAATAATTATGTATTTGCTCTGATCCGACTTAATGTTGATAAATTAATGCCTAAATACGAGGCAATATATCTTAATGGTATTCTTTTAAGAGCCTGTTGGTTTTCTTCAATAAATTGGAAATAACGATCTTTTGCAGATAACATTCTTAAATTATAAATGCGTTTTTCTGAATTTATATAGTATTCCTCCGTCATTCTTCTTCCGAAATAATTGAATTCTGGGAAATCTTCATATATTTTTTCTAATTGTTTTTTGGGAATTTTAATTATTTCACAATCTTCAATAGTTTCGATCGCTTCTACAGATGGTTTATTGCTAAAAAAACTAAATACAGATAAAACCAGATCATTTTCAAATAATAAGCTTGAGGTTTGATTATTTCCCTGTTGATCGTAAGAGTGAATTCGAATGGAGCCCGAAAGAATAAAATAAATGTGTTGACTGATTTGTCCTTCTTTGAGTAATTTGGTTTTTTTGGATAGTGAATAATTTCAGTGTATTCGTCTAAAAAGTTGATTAATCCTCTTGATGGTTCTTTATACTTAAAGAAAATTCTAGCAATTTTTTCTGTATTCATAAATTGGTTCAGTTCTGCTACAAAGCCTATTGCATGTTAAAATACGATTTATTTTGCGGTGCTACCAAGATAAAATCTTTTTTATGATCAATATTACTTTTGACATTTCTACAACCGGAATCTATGAATTATGAACGAGCTTCGATATCAGTTTAATACAAATGGCAAAAAAGTTATTTGCTTTTAATCGCCTTAAGTGCATTTTCAAAACGTTCAGCTCCTAATCCGGAAATAATGGCATATCGCGCATTGAGTTGATTTAATTCCTGTTTCCAAACTTCCATAAAGTGTTCACGTTGCTCCGGGAAATCGCGTAATGGATCTTCCTCCCATGGTAGGTCGATATCCATGAGTAGGAAAAGGTCATATGGTCGTTGTTGTATTTCGTTTTTTACTTCCTGAGGTGTATCACCAAAGAGATGATCACACCAGATTTTGACAGTCAATATCGTTGTATCACATATCAACATATTATTATAGGCTAAAGGTATTAAAGTGTCTTCAAGCGCGATTTGTCCATAATACATATTAACTTCATCTTGCAGCGTGTATTCATTATGCAAGTTTTTACAATATTCACGTGCAAATTCAGGCACGCAAACCGTGTTGAAATGTCTTGCTATAGCCTGAGCAATCGTTGATTTACCTGTTGATTCAGGTCCAACGACAGCGATCTTCATTAATTCTGGATTTGATGTACTCATTTGTGCGCATAAAGTTAGGCATCTTGTTTGGAAATTATTGCATAAAAGTACGATAAGTGGACTTCCAGTCTCTATAGCCTCCCCAAGCAATCACGGCAAATACAAAATATAGAATCGCCGTTAGCAGTAAACCTTTATGTAGGTAAAGTGGAATATAACAGATATCTACAAAAACCCACAGTAGCCAGTTCTGCAGTACTTTTCGTGTCATTAAAAATTGTGCAACAAAGCTTACGGCAGTGCAAAAACATCTGCATATGGAACGTCTGAATCGGTCAGCTTTTGTAGAAAAGTGCCAAGCAAAGCAGTCAGGATTCCGATAGTAATTATCGTGAACAGCATTTCACGTTTTGTAAAGGAGACAATAGGCTTATCGTTTTCTCTGATTTTCTTTGACCAATAATACCAGCCATAAATGGCTGTAACTAAAAAATAGAGTTGTAATACGGCGTCCCCATATAATTTACTATGATAGAAAATATAGCCATAGGTCACCACACTGATTACGCTGATGGGCCAATTAAGGATATGTTGTTTAGCGGCGAGATAGACACATAAAAACCGGTGATGGTACCGATCCATTCAAGCATGGTCGTCTGGGCAAATTGTTGTATAATCTGCTGTATAATTGCTGGCATAGCTCTCGTGTCTTTAGAAGTAAAGATACGAATTTAGCAAAACCGTTCATTTGTCCAAAAGTAATTTTAGGACATCAACACTTTAAGATGAATTGCGAACTATTAGAGCTATCGTATCGAACGATCTTTAAGGTGCTCAGTCACTATTTTCATTTATTGTACTTGCTTGTTTGCACAAGTCGTACTGGCAAATGATTCTGGTTTTGCCTTGAACACAAAACCCATTCCCATAATGTAACCCATGGCTTCTTTTAATGCGACATTAGATTGAAAATTAGGATTGGTATTAATGTCTGCATGGACTTCCAAATCGACTTGGTATTGCTCTAGGAGTGGACAAAGTGCGTAAGCAACGTCGATGGATTTTTGAACTTCGAGGAGCATCCGTTCTTTAATGCCCATCAGGTGATTTCTTTTATCTTTATGTACGAACATAAATCCGCCTCGGTGTTCTCGGAGGAAAACAATAACGGTTGCAAAATCAATAGTTCCTCTTTTAATCTGTGAATCTGTCCCGATATAAACTTTGAGCTTATTGCCTAGATCTATTTCTTTTAAGATGTTGGTTTCAACAGCATCCCATATGGATGTCTTGATGCTTTCGCCATTGTATTTTTGCCAAGTCATATAAAGATAAGTTAGTTTGTGTATGTGCGTATTTCATTTTGTTGTTTAAATTTACTGATATATAATGTGTTAAGAGCGATGCTCTGTATTAAGTTTTTACTACTAAATTATTAAAAGACTAATGCTTATTTCCAAAAGCAAGGTCTCCCGCATCGCCTAAACCGGGTACAATGTACGCTTTGCTTGTCAGTTCATTATCTACTGCTCCGACCCATATTGTCGCTTTGGGTAAGAATGCCTGCACATGTCTAATACCTTCTTCGGAAGCGATAGCAATAACAATATGTAATTCTCTAATTGCATAATCATTTAAAAGATCCTTACAGCATAGTACTGCGCTTTTTCCGGTGGCGAGCATCGGATCGGCAACAATGACAATTTTGTTATCCAGATTTGGGGTGTTTACATATTCTTTATGGATTTCAAATTCACCACTTTTCTTGGTGTGACGATAGGCCGCAATAAATGCACTGTCCGAGTGATCGAAAACATTCAACAAACCTTGATGTAAGGGTAATCCTGCTCGCAGAATAGTTGCCAAAACGGGTTGATCAAGGAGCATCTGCGTATTTGCAACACCCAATGGAGTTTCTACATCTACAGGTGCATAAGTCAGTGTTTTACTGATTTCATAGGCAAATATTTCCCCAAGGCGTTCTAGATTGCGCCGGAAGCGCATGCGGTCTTTCTGAATGTTGACATCACGTAGTTCTGCAATGTATTGATTTGCGATGCTGTTCTGTGTGCTGAGGATATTGAGCATATCGTGTAGATTTTAGTGATTATACCAATTTACACAAATATTATTACTTATTGTTTGTTTAAACGGAAAAATAGTTGTGAATAGCAGACTCATTGAATAATATAAATGCCTCATTTATTTTGATTAAATTTGTATTACTTGAATAAGATTTTATGAAGTTCCAACTTACGTCTGAATATAAGCCTACTGGAGATCAACCTTCTGCAATCAAAGAATTGGTGCAGGGTTTAAACGAAGGAGAACAATACCAAACACTCTTAGGGGTGACTGGATCTGGAAAAACGTTTACAGTGGCGAATGTGATTCAGCAAACACAGAAACCGACTTTAATACTCAGCCATAATAAAACATTAGCAGCTCAGCTTTACGGAGAGTTTAAGCAGTTTTTTCCTGACAATGCTGTCAATTATTTTGTTTCTTATTACGACTACTATCAGCCGGAAGCTTTTATTGCGTCATCGAATACGTATATTGAGAAAGATCTAGCGATCAATGAAGAGATTGAGAAATTACGTCTTGCTACTACAACGGCACTGATGTCGGGAAGGCGTGATGTTATTGTTGTATCTTCTGTTTCCTGTATTTATGGTATGGGTAATCCTGAAGATTTCTCCAAGTCGATTTTTCGATTTGCTGTTGGGACAGTGATTTCCCGTAACGCATTTTTGCATCGCTTGGTTGAGATCTTGTATGCGCGTACGACGACTGAATTTAAGAGAGGTACTTTCGTGTGAAGGGCGATACAGTAGATATTTTCCCAGCCTATTTGGATTTTGCCATTCGCGTATCATTTTTGGTGATGAGATTGATGAGTTGAGTGAAATCGATCCGGTAACAGGAAAGACCTTAAGTAGAATGGAAGATCTAGCTCTTTTTCCTGCAACACTCTTTGTAACACCAAAGGAAAAGTTTACTTCAACGATCTGGGCAATTCAAGAAGAGATGGTGCAACGTAGAACACAGTTGGAAGAGGAAGGTAAGATGCTGGAAGCGAAACGTCTGGAAGAACGTGTTAATTACGATCTGGAGATGATGCGAGAGCTTGGCTATTGTTCCGGAATTGAAAATTATTCGCGGTTTTTTGATGGTCGTGAGCCTGGGATGCGCCCTTTCTGTTTACTGGATTATTTTCCCGAAGATTATTTACTTGTTATAGACGAAAGTCATGTAACGATTCCGCAATTACGGGCCATGTATGGTGGAGACCGTTCCAGAAAAATTGCTTTGGTAGAACATGGTTTTAGGTTACCGGCAGCGCTTGACAATAGGCCTTTGAATTTCCCTGAATTTGAATCTTTGACGAATCAGACGATTTATGTTTCTGCAACACCGGGAGATTACGAGTTACAGCAGACGGAAGGTGTTTTTGTTGAGCAAGTTATACGGCCTACAGGGTTGTTAGATCCGATTATTGAAGTTCATCCTGCGATTAATCAGGTGGATGATTTCCTTGAGGAGGCAGATAAGGCCATTAAAGCCGGTGGACGTGTGTTAGCGACAACGTTGACGAAGCGTATGGCAGAAGAGTTAACCAAATATATGACTAAGCTGCATATAAAAGTTAGGTATATTCACTCTGAGGTAAAGACATTGGAACGGGTCGAAATTTTAAGAGGATTGCGTCTTGGTGAATTTGATGTTCTGGTAGGGGTCAACTTATTGAGAGAAGGTCTTGATTTACCTGAAGTAACATTAGTCGCGATATTGGATGCTGATAAGGAAGGTTTTTTGCGTTCTCAGAGATCATTGATTCAGACAATCGGTCGTGCTGCGCGTAATGACAAAGGGCGTGTGATTATGTATGCAGATCGGATGACAGATAGTATGGCTGCTACTATTGATGAGACTACCCGCCGTCGTGAGAAACAAATGAAATATAACGAAGAACATCATATTACGCCTCGAACTGTCGGAAAAACTAAAGAGGAGATTATGGAGCAAACCTCGGTCGCTGATTTCAATGGACTGGAGCCAAAGATATATGTTGAGCCAGATCCTTCGGTAGGCATTGCCGCAGATCCGGTGTTACAATACCTAGGTGAGAAAGAGCTTAAAAAAGCGATCGATACAGTTCGTAAGAAAATGGAAAAGGCAGCCAAAGAAATGGACTTCTTAGAGGCCGCTAAACTTAGAGATGAGATGTTCTCCCTAGAGAAAATATTTGATGAACGATTTAAATTAAAAGGGCTTAATGCCCTTTTTTTTATTACTTTTTTCTTATATTAAAGTTTGTTACGCCTTTAATTAATGTCCAGCAATGCTGAATCCTGAATTAACTTGTAATCCTGACTTTCATATTCATATTCTTTGACGTGTTTTAAGAC
>NZ_ASZT02000081.1:0-23859 GCF_001006065.1 Sphingobacterium sp. IITKGP-BTPF85 | reverse complement strand
ACCACTCTGCCAGCTCTCCGCGACAAAGTACGAATTTTAACATTCCTACCAAATTTATTTTAAAAAAATAAAGGTAAAAATAGATTTTGAACAGTGATTTTGCTGATTTTAAGTGTGTTAATTTTTATTAGTTTTTTGTTTTATGATAAAGAGATCGAATCATGTGACTAACATTGTTAGAAATGTAATTCTCTAATCTTTGTAGGAGTATTTCATTTGGGGTCATACCCATTTTTGTGGAACTAGAAGTTCTCTGAGGTCTTCTCCTTTGGATAATTCATATAGCAGGATAAAGAGTTTCATTACAGCGTAAAAGCCATTTTTTTCCATGGTCAGAATGCGTAGTATGGGAAGCACCTTCTCAATAGTTGCGGTGCCAAAGTGAACTCCTTTGGATGCCCTGTTAAATAATTCCTGTATGCTTTGAAATTGCTTTTTGTCTAAGATCTGTTCAACCAGCGAGGGGTGAAATTGTAATGTGATTTCGTGAATGTCTGTTGATGTGCATTCTCCATCCTTCCATGCGTGTTTTAATTCCGGATTGGCAATAAGAACTAAATCTTTGTGACCGGTGGTTTCACTGGAATCTCCAATGATCCGTTGAGCTACAGATGCTCCTTCTACATAATTCAGTTCATACTCCGGATGTATATGTACAGGAAAGGTAAAAGATGATTTTCTGCGGTCGAATACTACGAAACAATCCTGCTCTGATAAAGGTGATTTTTCTCTATAGATATCTGACATCATAATGCTTAAAATATTTGGTTTAATGGTTCGCTAATGTAATGATTTTTAAACTTAGAAATCATGTTGTGTCATGACAAATCAGCGAATTATATGCAAACCAAAAGCTACTGTTGTACGTTATTAAAAAACAAATGATCATTTATGAAACCATTTAAAGTTGCACTCATCGTTGGAAGTTTAAGAAAGGAATCTTTCAATAAAAAGATAGGAAGAGCTATTGGCCAATTTAAAATAGCCGGTATGCAGTTTGATGACATTGAAATTGGAGAATTGCCATTGTACAATGAGGATTTGGAAAAAGACGTACCTGTAGCCTGGCAAAATTTTAGAGAAATAATCAACCCTTATGACGCGGTATTGTTTATCACTCCCGAATACAATCGATCGGTTCCTGCAGTACTTAAGAATGCACTGGATGTAGGTTCAAGACCATACGGAAAGAGTGTGTGGGATGGTAAGCCTGCGGCCATTATAAGCTGTACCCCGGGAGGATTAGGTGCTTTTGGTGCCAATCATTATCTTCGCCAATCCTTGGTATTCTTAAATATGCCGACTTTACAACAGCCGGAAGCGTATATCAGCCATGCTGCAAGTTGTTTGATGCCAGTGGAGATCTTATAGATACTTCTACATATGATTTTCTAACCTCCTTTGTTGAAAAATTTGAAAAGTGGATCGAAAGAAATGTTCAAGTGAAAAAGTCATAAAGCAAAAAATCCTCTTTACAAAAGTAAAGAGGATTTTAAGTACGCCCATCAGGATTCGAACCTGAGACCGTCGGTTTAGAAAACCGATGCTCTATCCAGCTGAGCTATGAGCGCGTTTTCCTTTCGGTGATGCAAAAGTACTTAAATGATCTATATTTCCAAAACTTATGTACTTTTTTTTACTTAAAAACATTAAGTCATTGCATTTCAAGCTGATTAATTTTTCTGTCCAAATACAAAAAAATGTCGATTGGTGGCATCTGAGCTTATTTACTTTCTTTTGAAAGCTATTTTGATTTGATTTTTTTTAGTTTTATTTTGATCTAATTTAAATATGCGCGTAACATTGCCATCGTAGTTCTTTCGCTATTCAAATCTATTCTTCTAGTCATAGAGCTTCATAGGGTTATTTTGATTTTGATCAATCTCCATTTGTACCTGCTATAATCATCTTTATTTCATGTTAAATGATTGTTTTGTTCCAAAAGCTTTTGATGTAAATCGTACTGATGTCATACATTGGATTATCTTTTAAATAATTATAAATATAGGATACTGTTTTAGAGTCACCAAGTATGTAAGCAATGATATTTGTTTGATGTTCAGGAAAATTAAGGGAAATCAATTCAATAATTTTCTGCGGATCTAATGATTCAATTATGTGCGTTTCTAAAGGGAAACTATGATCGAGATCTGGAAAAATATCTTCTTGATGTTCTGCAAAAATAAAACTACTTACTTGTTTACTTACCGATAAGGCTCTGTTTATTTCATATAGATGAGATAAAGCAATAATATCCCCAATTAAAAAGTAGTGGTCTGCTGTGTTATTCATACTTATTTCACTAGACGGTTCTTTGAAAAATATGGTATCGCCTTCCTGTACGGTTTGAACCCATTGTGCCCCCTTGCCATTGGAAAAGGTATTAATGGCAAAGTCTGCAACATGATAGACCGGTTCATAATTCCAGAATGAATATCTTCGCACTTCGCTCAGTGGATTGAAATAAGGATTGGATAAAAATATATCAATAGAAAAACCTGGAATATAGTGGATGCGCGAAAAATCCATACTCTGAATTTTGATATGATAGGTATGCTCAGCTATTTTATTCTTCTGAAGAATAATTCCTGAAAATATTTCGAAGGTACGGTCCTGGTTACTCATTGTCTTTGTATTAGTGATACAAAGTTGGTCAATAGCATATATTAAAACATTGACCTGAGTCAAAAAAAGAAGATCAGATTTTTGATTTTAGTCTACTTAGCGTCTCCTGGGAAATATTGAGATAGGAAGCGACAAGCTTATTCGACAATCTTCGGACAATAATCGGATTTTCATCTAAGAGCTGCCGATATTTTTCCAAAGCGTCCTGCATTAGAAAAGACATTAACCTTTTGGTATTGGTTACGTAAGCAATTTCAAGATATATGCGATAAAATTTTTCCCATAGGGGTATGATATCCAGAAGATGATAAAAGCTTTTATGTGTGATGTAATATACTTCCGAATCTTCAACAGCCTGAATAAATTCTTCTGAAGGTTCGAAGTAATAAACTTACTAATGCTGTTGCAAACTGATTTTCAAAAGCAAAATATCGGGTGGAGTCCGTTCCTTCTTCATTGATAAAGAAAATGCGCAGACATCCCTGTGTAACAAAAAATGTCCGTTGACTGGATTGCCCATTTGTTAGTACGAGTTCATTCTTTTTGAGCTTCATCGGCTTAAAATGGGACAAAATGATCTCTAGATCTTTATCCGTTAATGATATTTTACTTTTAATATATGAAGCTAATAGTTCTTGCATGTATTTGAAATCAGTGATAGACAAATTTATCAATAAAAGCTCGATCGTAGCGCTGTTTATTTGGCGTGTTGTATCTTTAAAGATATGCGCTTTCAGATTCACCAGACTTCCAATAGCTGCAGCTGTATATCATCTGTGGATCCCACTCTAGGTCAGTTTTAAAATAGTTTCTTAATTCTTTGACAGTAGCATATTCAGCGGCTAAATACACATAATTACGCAGGTCTGCTTTTGCGAATTTAAAAGTCTTTACTGTAGACGCTAATTTGCTTCCTTTTTCAGGATGCGGGTTGTACAGCCAGTCAATATCTACATTTGCCGAAGATGGAATATTTATTCGATCTTCTTTAGCAGATACCTCCAAAATAACCTTAACATCAATCCCGGTTTTTAATTTTTCTAAAATTGCACTGATTACGGGCAATGCTGTTGCGTCACCTATGAGTAGATAGGAATCGGCTTCGGGGACTAAGGGTTTTATACTTTCTTTCATACCGATACCTAGAGCGTCGCCCGGTTTAGCTTTTAATGCCCATGTAGATGCAGGTCCATTATCTCCGTGGGAGACAAAATCAATGGTCAGCTCCTTTTTCTTCAGATCAATTTTGCGATTGGTGTATGTTCTTATTGATGCCAGCAATTCAGGTCTTGTTTCTGATTCTTTTTCAGGGAAATAAATGACATTTCTATCGGCAGGCGGTATGAAAATTTTATTATTAGATCCGGACTTTATATGCGTTAAAAGTACCGCTTGTTCATTACTGATTCCAAACACCACACGAATCATATGTGGTGTCAGGAATTCTTTGCGTTTAACGGTAAATACGAAACGTATTTTTCTCATTATGGTATTGTTTAATGCTGAATTTTTGATGTATTAAAAGACTTTATAATTCATTCGCTACTAACTGCAATTTTCGGTATTCGATAATATCGGCGATGGATAATATCGTTAGATGATGATCTAGAGCAAAGGCGATCATCTGTGGCAGACGCGACATGGTTCCATCATCTTCCATTAGTTCACACAATACGGACATTGGTTTTAGACCAGCCAGCTTCATGAGGTCGATACTGCCTTCAGTGTGACCATTTCTTCCTAAGACACCATAATCGTGAGCACGCAATGGGAAGATATGCCCCGGTCGAACCAAATCTCCAGGTTGCGCATTTTCAGCACATGCCGCTTTAATAGCGGCAATTCTATCAGATGCCGAAAGACCAGTTGTTGCACCTTCCCGAGCATCAATCGAAACGGTAAAAGGAGTCTGAAAGAGACTGGAATTAGCATTGACCATATAAGGTAAATCGAGTTCATCAGCCTTTTGATTTGTAAGGCACAGACAGACTACGCCGCTACAGTGTCTTATCATCTGCACCATATCCTGAATGTCCATATTTTCTGCCGAGAAAATAAGGTCACCTTCATTTTCTCTATCTTCATCGTCTAAGAGGATAACGCCTTTACCAGATTTTAGTTCCTCTAAAGCATTCTCAACCCTTTCGTTGGCATCTTTACCAAACATTTTTAATGTATTTTCCATTGTTATACTTATTTTTTATTCATCATTAATGTTATCATCGAGAGGATGCAACTTATTCCTCCAAATAAATAGACAGTCTGGTAATCGAACCAGCCAGCTATTAACCCTGCTAGAGGCCCTGCCAATCCCAAAGAAAGGTCAACAAAAGCTACATAGGCACCTAAAGCCGTGCCCCTCATTTGTGGCTTTACTTTCTGGATAGCTAGAACACCTAGAGCTGGAAAAACCAGTGAGAACCCAATCCCTGTCATCCCACATCCGATAATGGCAATCGTTTTTGATACGGAAGTCCAGATCAAAACTTGACCAATCACTTCAATAATAAGTGAAAGCAATGCAATTTTATAACCGCCATATTTATCAGGAGAAGAAGCAAAGAAAATTCTGGTTAAGATGTAACAAGCCCCAAAGACCATAAAAGCTAATGAGGCGTCACCCCAATTTTTTTCGCTAAAAAACAAGGCGATGAAAGAAGCAATACAGCCAAATGCCATTGAAGAAAAAGCGAGACTTAATCCTTGTCCGGATATAGCTCCGATTACTTTGTAAAAAGGTGTTCTGACATGGTCTTTGTCAACTGCTATTGCGGGTAGTTTTACTGTAGATAGCCAGCTGACAAAGGGCAGGAGCATGATCATGATAAACGCTGGGAAACCGCCATAACTTTTATTGATCCAAATACTTAAAGGTGCTCCAATTGCAATACCTGCATACATCGCTATTCCGTTCCAAGTCATTACTTTCCCAGAATTTGATGGTCCGACAAGTCCGATTCCCCAAGTTAACGCTCCTGTAACCAAGAAACTTTCTCCTACACCATGAATGATTCTTGCAAATAAGAGTAAGGCTAATGCAAAGATTACATTACTTTGTATTGTGGCTGATAGGAGATATGTAATGCCAGCTATTACTGCAAGTACTACACCGATCATTTGGCTTTTTTTAGCTCCTCTGGTATCTGTAAGTTTCCCTGCATATGCCCGAGTTAATAAAGTCGACAAGAATTGCATTCCAATAACAAGGCCTACAATGATACTGTCAAATCCTAAGGTTTGCTGAACAAATTTTGGCAGTACACCTAATGCAATCCCTATGGTAAGATACACTCCGAATACCGATATTATAATCGGCGTTATGGCCCTGTAAAAATTACTGGTTATGCCATTTTCTAATGTTACACTCATAATTTTTTGTTTTAATTATTATTATGAGTGCAAAGCTGCAAGTATTGCAAACCTTAACCTTTGACTTAAGTCAAAAAAGGAAAAATTATTATTTAATCATCAGCTGATGCGGTAAGGAGGTATAGGGATAACGGCTCCATTAACATATGTGCCTTTAATACTCGTGTGTTATTATAAATCTTCTTAGACAGGAAAACTAGCTATGGAAGCTTATGGCACTGCGCATTTATTTATGCTACAGGGTAAAGTTTTATGTTTACAATGCTTAAAATCAGCGGATGGTTTTAAGTGAGTAGGGTATGGCTAATGAATAGTGTAATAGGTGATGAAATTAATAGAAATATTAACTATTCAGCGTTCCGTAGAATACCTTGACCTTTTTTATTTTTGCATTTTCGATCTGAAAGTATTCGGCATTTTCAAAATTATTTTCATCATCAGTCGTGCAGGTATAAATGACAAAAATACTGTTTTTGTCTTCCAGGAAGGTATCGATGTGATATGCAGTTGCTTTTTTATGAAATGGCCAGCACTTTCGGAAATAGTCCTCTTTAGTAAGCATTGGATCGTGAGGACTACTGAATTGAAAATCTTCATCCAGCAGGCTTTGTAGCCTATTCCAGTCACCTATTTCATAGCAATTAAAATAAGCTAAAATGAGATCTTTATTAGTCATATTTTAAGATTTAATTGATTGAATCACATCTTTTAACTGATGTACATGCCGCTGTGTATGATAGGTATTGAACCAAGCCCACTCCAAAACTGTAAATGGACCATATTCCGGGATGGAAAAATCGATACAGGTATCTGAAAGATTTTTCTCCTTAATTATGGTTTCGATCTGGGCAGTACGATCACGAAGATTTTTTAGTAAACGCTGTTTGTCGAGTCGTTTTTCAGAAGGCAATATCGCTTGAGGAGATTTCATGCGTATTGTAAAGTCCGTAAATGTATCTTTAATGGTTGTTACCTTTTCATCTGGTTCCCGATGAGTCGATTCGGTACGCCCATTCATGACTTCTGCTGAAGCATAAGACTTCAATATATGATCGCCGATTTGTCCAGGCGACCAATCGTCAGCTGTAGGTTTCGTATTCAGTTCATTTTCATCTAAAGAATCAAGTAGCGAGATGAAATCTTCTGTAATTTGTTGAAATGCTTTATTTAGTTTCATGACCTAAATTTAAGAATATTAAATGAATCAAAATAAAGGATAGGAACAACACGAACAGTTTTATAGATTAATGATTTTTATCTATTAATCTGCTGTCAATGAGGTGAAAGTAGTGAAAAAACACCCAGGTAGTAAATCTTTAAATCTTCGTTTAAGATATTACATATCATCTTTGATTTACGTGTGGCTCAATCCAGTTGTTTCTAGTTTTTAATGAATTCATAGGACCTTTGGGATTGTTCTTTCAGACTGCCAGCGTTAATCTGGTTCAATATGTATTAAAATGTTTCCCAGTTGGGGCATTTTTTTTGCAGATAGTCCTGAAGCCTATGCGCTAATTGATGGCCCTCTTTTACTGAGATGTCACCACTAACAATTGCATGTAAATCAACCAGATGTTTTGTGCCTAATTTACGAACAAAGCATTTTTCTGTACCCAAGATACCATCTACCTTTACGGCGTTGATACGTATCTCAGCGATTAAATCATCGTAAAGGTTTTCATCCATGATCTCTCCCAAGGCAGGACGAAAGATAAGATAGCAGTTGTAAAGTATAAATCCCGAAGCAAATAGCGCTGCAAAGTCATCGGCACTCTCATAGCCCTTTCCTAAAATCAAAGCGATTGATATGCCGATAAAGGCTGCTACCGAAGTGATCGCATCACTTCGGTGGTGCCATGCGTCGGCTCGTAATGAAGAGCTTCCAGTTTCTTTACTTTTTTTAATGACAACCCTAAAAGAAACTTCCTTCCAGATAATGATCGCCAATAGGACGAATAAAGTCCATGGTTTGGGCAACTCATGAGGGGTGCGAATATTTTGAATGCTTTCGTAAGCAATGATTGTCGCTGAAATAATTAAAAAGCCCACTACGACAAATGTTACAAGTGGTTCAATGCGACCATGTCCGTAAGGATGATTCTCATCTGCCGGCCTTTTTGCATACTTTAATCCAAATAAAACCAAAAAAGAGGAAAATATATCTGCAGTAGATTCTATTGCATCTGCAATAAGCGCGTATGAATTTCCAAAATAACCAGCTAACCATTTTAAGAGAGCGAGTAAAAAATTTCCAATTATACTAAAGTAGGTTGCTTTTATAGCCGTTTGTTCATTTGACATTTTATTGTTTTTTTAAGCGTCAATTCAATGAGAATATAGAAATGTTTCCCCAATAACCTCGAATTGCATGATCAGCAAAGGTTATTAAAGAAATCCAGACCGTAACCAAATGCTGTTTTAACTAACAACAAATGAATACAGATAAAGGATAAAAAAAATGAAAATAATTAAGAAATTTTTGGAGGTTGCCAAATATGGCTGGTATAAGTATTTAAGTAATACTGATCAGGGTAAAATAACAGCTTTTTCTCAAAGAATATGCTTGATGTCATTAATGGTACTTCCGATGACACGGTAGAAGAAATTGCTGTGATGTTTAAAAAATTGACATGTTTTACAAAAGGAAGTTTTTCATCTGTATCCCGGTCATTATCTTTTACAGGAATATTATAATGATCATTTAAGAATTGTACAAATGTCAGTTTACTGTTGTTATTTTTATGTTCTATACAATGAGAAATTAATACAGGAATTTTCAACAATTGAATCAGTTCAGTTGTTGAAAACAAATAAATTGATAATATCAATAAGATTGAAAAATTTTTCACTGAGACAAATGTAGCAACTTTTTACTTATTATGAAGTGAATAGTGCGCTTGGCAACAATTTCACAATTGCTCATAATTATGGTAATAACCGTACTCTAAACTATAGTTTGGAACTTTATCTCTAATTTTTCTTATACAGTAGCTTGATAGAGAATAAATGATTTATATTCCTGCGCAATCAAGTTGCGTAGCTACTGCGATTCGACTTGGTTTATTTTGATCTTAAATATTTTATTGTTTTGATTTTCAGTTTTTTATATTATTTATTTTTATTGCGCAGTTAAGCTGCAGTAGGTAGATCTCATCTTTGTCATGAAGTACAAAGGAATGTTCCTTTGTGGAAAATAAAATTGAAAATGGATCATCATTATTTATGCGGAATCATTCAAGAAATTGAAATTAAGGAAAATATAAAGATACTTTATGCATGTGAGTCAGGAAGTCGTGCATGGGGTTTTCCATCTTTAGATAGTGACTACGATATTCGGTTTATCTATCAAAGACGAAAGACTGATTATCTATCGGTTTTTTCTATAGAAGAGGATATTAAGTACCCAATTGTTGGTGATCTTGATATTTATGGTTGGGATATTCGCAAAGTACTGAAGCTACTTTACAAAAGTAACTGTACATTATATGAATGGTTGCAATCCCCAATTTGTTATGGAGATTATAGTTTTTTTAAAAATGATTTTATAACACTACTGGATTATGCACCTAACTTGCGTGCACATATGCACCATTATTTAGGTTTATGTCATAAGAAAATGGAAGGGCTTGATCAGTCAAACATCTCTCTGAAAGATTTTCTTTACATTGCTAGAAGTCTTTTATCAGCTCTATGGATTGAAACAAACAGATCTTATGCGCCAATGGAAATGAAAGATTTAATGCAATTGCTTCCATCCGATTTTATTAAAAATCTGGAGTCGATTATTATGATAAAAGCATCAGTTAGAGAAGATTTTATATTCTCTCCGGATGAGAAGCTGTGTATCTATATGAAAAATACATTCAAAAAACTTAAAGATACTGTTATGACGATACCTGCTTTAAAAATGTCAGTAGAACCGATCAATAGTTATTTTATAGACTTAATTCGTAAAGAAGATGATGACAATTAAAGATCTGCATGATCAAAATCTGATTCTGTTTAAAGCAATAACAGGAAGCAGGGCTTACGGTTTAGATACAGTGGCATCTGATACAGATATTAAAGGCGTGTTTTACTTACCAAAAAATGTGTTCTATGGTTTAAGCTATATCGCTCAAATTAATAACGATAGTCATGATGAGGTATATTATGAATTAGGCAGATTTGTCGAATTACTCAGTAAAAATAATCCGGGAGCAATGGAACTACTGGCTAGTGCTTCAGCATCCATATTGATAAACCATCCATTAATGGCAAATTTTCAATTTAAAAAACTCCTTAATATGGGATTGATAGATAGTTTTGTTCAATATGCGATGCAGCAGGTGAAAAAAGCCAAAGGCTTGAACAAAAAGATCAATAATCCACATGTAGGAGCGCGGAAAAGTTTATTAGATTTTGCTTACATAATGAGTAGCGGAAAAGTTATCCTGTAGAATCATGGTTACAGGATCATAAGCTAAAGTCTCACTTTTGCGGATTGATTAAATTGAATCATTGTAAAAATGTGTTTGCATTATATTATGATAAGAATGAGCAAGGATTATATCGCGGTATAATGGCAAAAGCAGATAGCCATGAAGTTGCCTTGAGTTCCATTGAGAAAGGAGAGGAGACCTTAGCATTGCTCTTTGTTAATCATGAAGCTTATTCTTCATATTGTAAAGATTTTAAGGCGTATAAGGAGTGGGAAAAGAAACGTAATGTTATGCGTTATGCTGGAACTGTCGCACATGGACAAGGATATGATGCTAAAAATATGATGCATACTATACGTTTGATGGAGGTTGCGCGAGATTTGTTATTAAAGGGAGAACTCATTCTTAAGCGCCCTAATCGTGAAGCACTGCTCGAAATAAAATCAGGTAGATGGACATATGACGAATTATGTAGAAAGGTTGAAGTGATACAATGTGAAATTGATGAACTGTATTTCGAGAGTTCATTCCCAAAATCAGTGGATACCACTTATTTAGAAAAAAGTCTTCTTCAAATACGCGAATCGTTATATCAATAGATACTGAATATGATCGTTCGTATAGAAATATAATTGTCTTAAATATTTTTCATGTTTAAGACAATTATACAGAAAGTCAAAAGCATGTTTCAATTATATCTCAGCTTCGTCTAACCTCCAAATAAATTTAAATTCAGATTTGGATACGGAAAATACTTAAATTTTAAATTCACACATTGAATACAGCCAATTTACCTTTCCAGTATCTTTCTGATCGTATCGCGCTCTTTTTCCGAAAGCGCAATAGCATTTTCAAAAAGTGGTACTATATCCTGTTTACGGTCTGTTTGTAAGAGCAGGTCCAGAAGACCGAGATAAGTACGTATGAGGTCAGCTTTGATGCCAACAAAGGCACGTGGATCGGCAATATACAGTTCCTGAATCAGGGAGAGTAAAATCCTTTTACGGTTTACATCGATATCCGACGAGCTATAACGGGGTAGGAGGTTTTTCTTCTCCAGTTCCTCAAGTTTGACCGTAACTGCCTGGTCTCGAATATATTTTTTCTGTTTACGCTCCAGAAAATCACGTAATTCAGCCAATAATTTACGATAAATAACCTGCTGTTCTTTTTCACTGAAGAGATTACTTTCCGAAGAAATCGCGATATCAGCTTGCTCGAATTGATCAAAGAAGTCAGATTCTATATATACTGAGTGGTGGAAGTCGATCGCATTATTATTAAAACTACTGAGCAGTTTTGCGACTTCAGTTTTGTTGCTGTTTAAAAAATAGTAATAGTAACGGTCTCCGATCTGCTCTTTCCATCGGATATAGTTTACACGGAAGCTGTACGAGTTTTCCGCTATACTATAAAGAGTGAATATCGTACTGTCGGTCTCCTGTATCAGGTTATTATAATGAAGTGCAGTCCCATTGAGGAGGATGCGGTACCCCCAATCTCGGTTGAGAAGCAGATACCAACCAAATTCCTGCGCAAGAAAATCTGTAAATTCTTCAGACTCCAGTGTAGCAGCTGTTAGTCCAAAGATACCTTCCAGTTTGACAGTTGTACCAGTTCCCTCAGGTTTAACTGCTGATTTGATATCCCCGATATCATACTGTTCTTTAGCGTCACGATCTATCCGTATGCTATAGGAAATCAGCTCATCATCTGTCTTAACAGTGGTATTCCAAGTTGCTCGTGTGGCAAACAGTGAGAAAGAAAAACGGCCTTTTCCCTTTTTCCCACGCGTATAGGAGCTCCGTTTTAAGCTATTTTTTTGAGCGAATCTAAATTTCCAAATGAAAGGTTCAGTGTTTCTCTGGGAATCCCTTCCCCATTATCATGAATGCAGATACTTGTTATAAATCCGAGGCTATTACTTTCGATGTCGATAGAGACTTCTGTAGCCTTCGCATCAAATCCATTCCAGATATATTCTGCTATAACATGTTTGGCGTCTTTCGGTAAACCTGCCGATTCTATACTTGCATTGGTGATCTTGGTGTTATTCTTCATAATGGATTGATCTATTTAAAAGTACGATAATAATTGGGTAAATCATAGTCCTGTGTGACTGATGCTGATCATATGAAATAGCTAAAAATTACGGTTTCTGCAACGTACATGTAATGGAAAGTAAACGAGCCATTCTATAGATAGCGTCAAAAGATAATATTGCATATAAAATAATTTTATCTTAGTTTGTCTTTTAGTACTTAAAGAGTTTGCTGATGTCATTGATAAGAATACTAAATGAAAAAGACTTTTTTGAAAATGCTAAGATGGGCCATATCCTGAGGCCCGCTAATTTTAGCATGATTTTTATCAGAAGTGGATCCATTCATTTGGAGATCAATAACCAATCTGTTTCTTATGTGGAAGATCATGTTCTATTGATATCCTCGCATAACAGCTATAAATTGAGCCATTATACCGATGACCTTAAAATATACATGCTGATCTATAATCGGGAGACTATCAGGGAAAAGATTCATTTTAACTTTAGCCGGTACGATGTGTACCGGATCATCAATGCGGAGAAAAATCAAAATATCTTTAATCCAGATAAAGTGATTTTTGACCAGTTAACAGGTTTGGTGGAACTTATGATTTATCAGACTGATATGGAGAATAGACAATCTTTCTTTCACGAACAGATTATCCTCTCCATATTTTCCACCATAACCTATAATTGATGGATTCATTAGAAATCCAGCTTCAGTTTGACCGAAAGCGAAATGCACGGAAAGAGGAAATCACCTTGCAGTTTCTTGAATTGGCTACAGATTATTATAAAACGGAAAAGGAGTTAGATTTTTACGCCAAAAAACTCAATATCTCGATCAAGTATCTATCGATTTGTGTCAAGGAAATTACCGATATAGCACCTTCTGTATTCATTGCTACAGCCTTACTCAATGAGGCTAAAACTTTACTGTTCAGTTCAAAGGATACCATTACAAGGATTGCCGAGGAATTAAACTTCTCGGATCAGTATGCTTTTGGTAAATTTTTTAAAAAGCATACGGGATTAAGTCCCAAAAATTACCGGAATAAACACGAGGTTACCTTGTTTTGATACTATTTGGACTTCTTTTGCCTCGCTTTCAACCTTTTTGTTAGGGTTGTTTTTTACGACTTTTGTGCTGTGAAATTCTAAAATGTATCGCACACAATGAAAATAAAACCATTCAGTTATCTGCTTTTGGTAATCGGATTGCTTTTTTCAGACTCCTTACTATTTGCTCAGGAAGCTACTCAAAAAAAGCTCACCGTTGAAGAACTCTTTTCTTTGGTTCTGGAAAACAATCCAACTTTATCAGTTTCCAAAGCAGGTATAAAAATAGCAAAACAGAACGTAGAGGTCGCTAAAAATTTACAGCTTCCTGATCTTAATCTAAGCGCCAGCGCCCTTTATATTGGTGACGGTGTCCTACTTGATAAAGATTTTTCCAATTCGACGACGGTCAAGATGCCACATTTTGGCAATAACTATGCCTTGGAAGCGACTCAGTTAATTTGGAAGGGTGGTATGGTCAAACATACTATCGAATCCAAATCGCTACAAGAAGATCTCGCAACCCTGAATTATCAGTTTAACGAGCAGAATATCAAGTTGCTAGCCTTGGGCTACTATTTGGACTTGTATAAGTTGCAAAATCAGGCTTCCGTATACCTTAAAAATATTCAATTGGCCGAGCAACGGTTACAGAATATCAGCCGGTTTTATAAAGAAGGTATGGTCACTCGAAATGATGTGATCCGTGGTGAACTGCAGATCTCTAATCTAAACCTGGCTTTACAGGTGATCGAGAATAATGTGCAGATCTTGAATAAACAGCTCTTGGTTGCCTTGGGTCTTCCTGAAGGAATACAGCTCCTGGCAGATGAAAAGCTATTGCAGACCAATTTGGAACCATCTCCTTTAGCGTTCTATCAAAACGACATTGATCAGCACCCCTCAGTTCTCATGAGTAAAAAGGGGGTTGAACTATCCGAAACGGCAACGAAGATAACAAAGACCGAACGTATGCCCACTTTAGCCGCTTTTGCAGGTAATAAATTGCAAAGACCAATTACGACGACATCACCCGCCCTGGATATGTACTCAAATGGTTGGAATGTAGGTTTGTCATTAAGCTATGATATCAGTTCGCTCTATAAATCTTCGAAAAAGATACAGGCTAACAGATATGAATTAGAGAAAGCTAAAGCGCAGGAAAATGAAACAGAAAAAATGATCGAAGTTGCGGTTAATGCCGCCTACATAAAATATAATGAAACACGTAGCCAGAACTCAACATTGGCAAAAAATAAAGATCTGACAGAGGAGAATTACAGAATCATGGAAAGTAAATACAATAACCAGCTGGCCATTCTGCTTGATATGATCGATGCAAGCAATGCGAAGTTGGATGCTGAACTGCAGTACACCAACTCGGAAATCAATATTGTGTTTGCGTATTACAAATTATTGAAAGAAAGCGGGAAAATGTAAGAACTGGAAGCTAACTCCATTGAAGTAGATAAAAAATATGTCACAAAATCAAGATCAGAATCAAGGAACAGATTCGGTAGAAAATACAGGTGTTAAATCAAGTAAAGTAAAACAGAGAATGCCTAAAAAAAAGAACAGAGGAACGATCGTCAGCATGTTGGTGCTATTATTGGTATTGGCAGGACTCTATTGGGTGATCCACGCCTATTTCAATATCGGTAATAACCGTTTTACCAATGCAGCACAGGTCGAATCGTATATTAACCCGATCAATACCCGGGTATCGGCCTATATCAAAGATATTCGTTTTATCGAGCATCAGTACGTAAAAAAGGGAGATACTTTGCTTATATTGGATGATAGTGAGATTCAGACTCAACTGGGGCAGGCGGAAGCAGCCTATTTGTCGGCACTTGCATCTAAGCATGTTACGGCTAATTCGGTCAGAACGGCAACTAATAATATCGGTACAGCACAATCCAACAGCGATGCCGCTCAGGCTAACATTGCTTCGGCAAAAGCAAGATTGTGGAATGCGGAACAGAATTTTAACCGTTATAAAAATCTTTTGAAAGACGAGGCGGTAACCCGTCAACAGTTCGACCAGGTGAAAACGGAATATGAAGCGAGCAGTGCTGCTCTGGAGGCGGTATCTTCGCAATATGAGGCGATTGCGAATTCCCGGAGTACTTCTGTGCTCACGGTGACTGAGGTACAGTCCCGATTAGGAATGAACGATGCAGAGATCAAACGTGCTGAAAATGCATTAAATATGGCTAAGCTCAATCTTTCATATACCGTAATCACAGCGCCTCATGATGGTATCATGGGAAGAAGGACGATCAATATTGGACAGCTGTTGAGTCCAAGTCAGCAGGTAGCCACTATCGTAGACAGTAATAACATTTGGATCACGGCCAATTATCGTGAAAAGCAGATGGAAAATGTTATGATCGGAGCTTTAGCGACATTCAGGTAGACGCTTTGGGGGGAAAGGAGTTTGTTGGGAAAATCAAGGCGATCTCAGGCGCGACAGGCGCGCGGTATGCGGCAGTACCTTTGGATAACTCCACCGGTAATTTTGTAAAGGTACAGCAAAGAATACCTGTAAGAATAGAATTTACTTCGGAAAATAAAACCGAGGACTTAAAACTGTTGCGTGCAGGAATGAATGTGGAGGTTACTTTAAGATAATGTATAATAAAGGATTGTTTGCAGCTTGGGTGCCCAAACCGCTCATGTTATTGCTCATTTTTATTTTTCTGATCCCGATACTCAGTATCAATAGCGTTTACAGCAATAGTATTACCGATATTTCAGGGGCGCTTGCGACCTATACGGAATATATGGCGATGGCAAGTAATGCTACTACAATCGGAATGGGAGTAGCTATTATCTTTAGTCTGCGGGTGAAAATGCGTTTCCGCTCTAAGGAAATTATTGTGTTCTGTTCGATAGTTCTTGCGCTGTTATCGTACTGTATTGGTACGACTGACAATCCTGTGGTCGTTATTATTGCAGGTTTCTTTATAGGTTTTTTTAAAACTTTTCCTTTTATAGAGCTTTTATTGGTCATGATGGTCATCCTGACGCCTACTGGAGATCGTGGCAAATTCTACGCGATGTTTTATCCGCTTTCGATCTGTCTGTCTCAGTTATCAGCTTATCTCATGGCCGACGTCGTGTTTGACGGAAGCTGGCAAGCACCCTATTTTCTGATGTCTGCGGTTATGCTGGTCATTGCGGCGCTTTCATTGATCTTTCAGCACAATCAACGGTTCTCCTTTCGGATGCCCTTATCACAGATTGATTGGCTTTCTTTAGGTTTACTCGCTATTGCAGCCTTGAGTTTGGATTTTGCACTTACCTTTATGAAGCAACAGGGATGGTTTAATTCTCCTTATATAATAGTGTCTATTCTGCTATGTCTACTACTTATAGCAATCGTAATTTATAGGCAAAAGGGAGCAAAACGTAAATTAGTCAAATTTGAACTGTTCACCGCAAGAGTCAACATCTGGTACAGTATGTTGCTGCTGTTGCTGATGGGGATATATCTGGCAACTTCTACTTTGCTGTCGCAATATACAGTAGGAGCACTCGGCTACAATAATCTCTTAAATTCGGAGCTGAATCTATGGATGATTCCTGGAATCATATTGGCAGGTATATATGGGTATATCAGTTTTAAGCATAAATGGTTACTGAAGTATTTTATTGCTTCGGGATTTCTGGTGTTCTTTATTCATTGCCTAATGATGTATCTGCTCATACAGCCACAGATGAATATGGAATATCTTTATTTTCCGATGTTCTTAAAGGGGCTAGGGATGGGAATACTCTATATTGGAATCTGGTTTTATGCCGGTTCTGGTCTGAATATGGATGAGCTTCTCGGTATTGTAGGGGTTTTGATCATAGTCAGAACATTTGTAGCAACGGCACTTGGCGCCGCTATTTTAAATTGGGCTTCCTATCAAGGGCAATGGCAGAGTCTGTATGACAGTGCATTGTATATGGATATCGGTGATTTTTCCAATGGGATAGCGATGTATCCGGCCTCGCAGCTCAATGCCATGCTGGCGGCTTTGAAGATCGTCTTCGGTGTATTGTGCTGGATCAGTATTCCGGTGCTTCTACTGGTGCTGTTGCATCACTTTGGCAGATTCAATCAAAGACGATTGGTGCTGTTTCGCAAAATAGTACGGGGAAACAAGGTGCGTGGATATTATTTCAGCCGCCGTTAGTCTTAAGGAGATCGGTTGTACGAGAAACCTATGTCAAAGCAAAGTGTCTGTCTCTTTTGCACAATTCTGTTTAAAAGAATTTGCTGGTGTATTATTTCGCTATATTTGATGAATGAAATTTAATCAAATTACGATTATAGATGATTGTGGCATTCAAGAATCTATTGTACAAAAGATAGCCGAATTGTCGAAGTCGTCCATCATCATATTTAATAATACACCCGTTTCTAAAGAGGAAATTATTCAAAGAATTGGTGATAGTGATTGTATTCTTCTAAGTTGGAAGACAATTATTTCTGCTGAAATTTTAGAAGCTTGTCCGTCCTTGAAATTTATTGGACTTTGTTGCAGTTTGTATGATGAGAAGTGCTGCAATGTTGATATAGCAGCTGCGCGAAAACTAGGAATAACGGTTAAAGGTGTAAGGGATTACGGAGATGAAGGAGCAGCCGAATTTATCTTTGCTCAATTGATCTATTTATTTCAAGGATTAGGAAAATACCAATGGAAAGCTGACTCAACCGAATTGAAGGGGAAAAGTATAGGTATTATAGGTTTGGGAACCCTCGGGAGTATGGTCGCAACAATGGCTGGACATTTTGGAATGAAAGTGTTTTATTATAACAGAAATAGAAAAACAGAAGCCGAACAAAAAGGAATTACTTATTTACCGCTGCATGAGCTTCTTGCTATTTGTGATGTTGTCACGACCCATCTTCCTAAAAATACAATTCTTCTTGGAGAGTCCGAGTTTAGTATCAAGAAAAAGAATTCAATATTGATCAATACATCATTAGGATTGACCTTTGATAAAGTAGCTTTTAGTCAATGGTTGCTTACTGATGAATCTTCTTATGCAATTTTTGATGCAGATGGAATGGCTCCATATGCTGACGAATTGTCTAAAAAGAACCGGGTTATCAGTTCTGATAAATTTGCGGGTTTTACAGCTGAGGCGAAAATACGGTTATCTGAAAAAGTATTGGAAAACCTGTTGGCTTATTAATAGCTTAGTAAAACAATTCTCTTGTAAAAACTATTTCCGTAAAAAAACAGATCATTATTAAATTTCAATCCATGCACGCAAAGTTTATTGATCTTATCACCAAGCATGTTATCCTTTCCGATCAGGAAAAAGAATTATGCCGGCGTTTTATGGAACCTGTTTTTTATCCTAAAAATCAGATCATCGAAGAGCATGGGAAGGTTCCGGCTTATCTATATTTTGTGGTATCAGGCTTTGTACGTTTGTTTCATTATAATGAAAAGGGTGATGAAGTGACGACTCATATCAACTGTCCTCCTGGGTTTATCACGTCCTATATAAATTTTAGCAATCAGACGCGATCAGACGAAAATCTTGAATGCATCACCGAATGCGAGCTTTTGCGTATTACCAGATCTGATCTGGATCTTTTAATACAACAGACACCATCATTCAAAGACTTTAGCATCTATGTGTTTCAGCAATCGTTATCGTACAATGAAAAAAGATCCAGGGAGTTGGCAACACTAACGGCAGAGCAACGGTATTTAAAACTAATGAACGAACAACCAGAAATACTTCATCACGTTCCGATGCAATATATCGCTTCTTTTTTAGGAATGAATCCTAAAGTTTGAGCCGAATCCGTAAAAAGATCATTAAGTAACATTTGTGAAGTGGTTTAAAATGAATAAGGCAGAACTTTGCTTTATCATTTAAAATCAATGAACATGAAAACTAAAGATTTGGTATTGGTATCCGGAGCAAACGGGCATTTGGGAAACAACTTAGTAAGATTATTAATAAATAAAGGTTTTCGCGTTAGAGCGTCCGTCCGTAATATTAGAAATCTAGATTACTTCAACAATCTGGATTGTGAAGTCGTTCAGGCAGATATTACAGACAAGGAATCATTTAAAAGAGCATTGCAGGGTGTTGATACTTTCTATGCCGTGGGGGCCGCATTTAAACTATGGGCTAAAGATCCACAGAAAGAAATCTACGATGTGAATATACAAGGTATTCGTAATACCATAGAAGCAGCTGCAGAAGCTGGTGTTTCTAAAATTGTATATGTAAGTTCCATAGCTGCTTTGAACTATACCCATACGCCAACCAAAGAAAGCAACGGTTACAATCCGGACCGGAGAGATGCCTATTACAACTCCAAAAATGACGGTGAGAAACTTGCTTTTAAGCTCGCAAAGGAGTTAGGTATTGAATTGGTTTCCGTTATGCCTGGAGCATGATAGGCAGCGAATCCTTACTTCCGCTGAATGTATCCTATGCCGTATTGAGGTTAATCTTAAACAAGAAAATTCCCATGGACACCCATATTGCACTCAATTGGTCGATGTTAAAGATGTCGCCGAAGGTTGTTATCTGGCTGCAGAGAAAGGTAGGTCTGGAGAGCGGTATATCCTCACTAATGAAAGATGCATGAGTATTACTGAAACGACAAAACTTGCACAAAAGCTCTATCCTGAACTTAAACTGCGTATTCCCGTCTCTGTCCCTAAGTTCATACTATATGGTATTGCCGGATTGATGCAGTTTGTAGCAAAGCTAAGTGGAAAACCTCCCTTAATTACAACTAAAGAAATCGCCATGTTCTCTGGATTGCAGCAAGATTTTGATATTTCCAAAGCAAGAAATGAATTAGGATTTAATCCCAAAAGTAGCCAACAAGCTGTTAAAGAAGCATTAGCTTATCTTATGGAACACAAGGAAATGCTTTAGCAATCTTTTATTTTAATTGTGTCCTATGGGATACTTATCCGTCTAAGTCTACAGACATAATAAATACCGATACATAAATTGGCTATTATAAAGAGCGTATCCCTTTAAGTAAATAGTTATATTTGATTATAATACCAATCACCCTCTTTATGAAATTAAAATTACTTCTCACTTTCTTAACAGCTACGTGCTTTATAAATCAATTAGCAGCACAAGATCTACCATCTAAAACAGTATGGGAGGGCAAAATAGAAAATATCCGTATATTTCTAAGGATATCGAAAGATAGCTTAACAAATCAGTACGTTGCCGTTTTTGATAGCCCAGATCAAGGTGCTATGGGATTGAAGGTTTCTGAGTTAAAGGTCACAAATGACAGTGTAACTGCTTTTTCAGCTCAAATAGGCGGAGGTTTCTATGGTGCATTTAAATCAGGTAGAACTGAATTGGTTGGCGAGTGGAAGCAAGGAGGCGCACTACCATTGGTTTTAAAAAGAGTTGAAAAGGAATTTGAGATTAAGCGGCCACAGATGCCCAAGTCTCCTTTCCCTTACAAGGAAGAAAAAGTTATTTACTACAATACCGATAAATCAATTCAATACGGTGCTACTCTGACTTTACCTGATACGAATAAGCAAGTACCCGCTGTAATTTTAATTACAGGATCTGGGCAGCAAGATCGCGATGAAACTTTGTTTGGACATAAACCTTTTTGGGTCATTGCTGATTATCTGAGTAGAAATGGTATTGCTGTATTACGTGTTGATGATCGCGGTGTTGGAGAAACGACAGGTGAGGTGATGAATGCGACATCATTGGATTTTGCGGGAGACGTGCTGGTCGGTATGGAATACTTGAAGGCACATCAGGGGATTGATAGCAAAAAAATAGGCCTTATAGGACATAGCGAAGGTGGTATTATTGGCCCTATGGCAGCTGTGCAGTCTAAGGATGTAGCCTTTATCGTTAGTTTGGCAGGAGTAGGTATTAAAGGCCGGGAATTAATGGCGATGCAGTTAAAGAGTAATTATGAACAGCTCGGATTAAATACGGAAGAGGTTAGTAGATTTGATAGTCTGTTGAATATGTTATTTGATCTTTCTGCGACTTATTCAGACAATGAGGAACTCAAGCCAATATTTGCAAAGAAAATGAAAGCATGGCTCAATAGCCAGCCTGAGCCATTCCTGGCTAAGCTTGGTTATACAGGACCGCAGGCTTATAATAATATTGATGAATTTGCAGCAAGATTCTTTCTGCCCTGGATGCGCTCTTTTTTGAAATATGATCCAGCAACCACTTTAACAAAAATTAAGATACCTGTCTTAGCTTTGAACGGAGAAAAAGATGTGCAGGTATCGGCTCAGGAAAACCTTTCTGGTTTTAAAACGTTGCTTACGAAAGCAGGAAATAAAAATTTTAAAGTGATTGCGATGCCCGGGTTGAATCACCTGTTTCAGCATGCAAAAACAGGTCTACTGAGTGAATATGTTACTATTGAAGAAACGATTTCTCCTGAGGTGTTAAATATCATGAAAAATTGGATAAAGAGTTTGTAAGTAGGTTGTTATAGACAACTGATCAGTTTCTTATGGAAAAATACAAAAGGAATGACTAAAAGCCCCCTTTTATTGTCGCAAATACACCCTGATCGCGTAACTGTTATACGTTAATTTTGATTAATCATTGACCAAATTGAAAAGACATGAGAAAGATTCGAATTTTTGAACATATTTCGCTTGATGGTGTGATTGAACATGACGGCGATTATGAATATGGGGCGTGGACGACTGCATATCGAAGTCCAGCTGGTGCAGCACTTCTTTTTGAAGCATATGGACCAAATTTTGACCTTCTCCTTGGACGTACTACCTATGACATATTCAGTAAATTTTGGCCCAATGCTGGAGATTTTCCAATGGCCAATGCGATCAATGTGGCTACTAAATATATTGCAACACACAGCCCAAAGAGTTTAAGCTGGGGTCCGGTGGAAGGCTTGGGCACGGATGTGTTACAGACAATTACAGCACTTAAGGCAACAGCTGGACCTGATCTGATTATTGTCGGAAGCTCCACGTTAACATCAACATTGTTAGATTCCGGACTTGTAGATGAGGTTGTATTGATAACCTATCCTGTTTTGCTTGGTCACGGTAAACGATTGTTAGGAGACGGTATAACCGCGCGAGAACTTGCATTCGTAAGCTCTAAAGCAACTCCTACAGGACTGCTTATCAACACTTACAAGCACATAGGTCCTCTGAAAAGTAGTTTATAACTTTAAATTATGAATTTGGACATAAATCAATAGAAAGAACAGAAAATAATATACAAAAAAGATGTTTACAGTAGAACAGATCGAGGAGACGCATAGCAAAGTCAAATCAGGAACAGATTTTCCTAACTATATTCAAGAAATAAAAAAGTTAGGTGTAATAGCATTCGAAACTTGGGTACGAGATAGTCACACCGAATATTTCGGTGAAAATGAATTTAAGACCGTTTCAAAACCCTCGTATGCGAACTTAGAAATTAAGGCAGTCTGTGATCCTTTAAAATTTAGGGATTATTTAAAGATACACCAAAAAGGGGAGACTGATTACTTCACTTTTTGTAAACATTGTGCGGAGATCGGTGTGGAAAAATGGACTGTTTCACTGCATTCCATGACATGCACGTATTATGACATGGGCGATAATGAAATTTTAACAGAAAAAATACCTGAGTAGGTATATGTGATGATAATGTGAGATAGAGGAATATCATTGTTCGTCTCTAAGGAATGTTATTGACTACTGAAAATCCTCTGGAAAAACAATAAGCTTACTAATTAAGGAGGCCATCGGTTAGCTAAAAATTAAAGTTACATATTAAAAAATATTAGATTACATATAGTCGCAATTTCCGTATTATTCCCTCGTTAATATGTCAAAAGGCATAGTATTTGCTTATTGAATTCCATAAAATTAATCCATATGAAAAAGACCATTTTACTTTTTGTATTGTTATGCACTGCTTTTTTTTCGCGAGCAGATCAACTTCAGGCTTTAACACAGAAGCAAGCAGAAGCGGCAGTCGTCTACCTTAAAAAAGAACCAATTGTGATTTTGTGGTGCAGTTGCTGCGATAATGAAACACCTAAAAAGTTACTGTTAATGAGGTGTTTTATAAAAAAGATAGCGATGGAAAATACTATTCTGTCATATTAAAAGGAAGGGATGAAAGTGGAAAGGAAGTGGAAGAATATTTAGATCTGGCCTATGTGTTCGTAAAAAAAGGTAGAAAAGCACAAAGTTTAGGTAAGGTTTTAAAATTTGAGTGTGATCCTTGTACTAAGCCATTTGAATGGACAATGTAAAATATAGAAGAATAGCCTGCAAGAAGCTAGGGTATTTTCAAAGCTGATTTACATTCAAACCAAAATGC
>NZ_ASZT02000080.1:0-24177 GCF_001006065.1 Sphingobacterium sp. IITKGP-BTPF85 | reverse complement strand
TGTAGTTCATAGGGCGGATACCTTTGTTTTATTATCTTTTTTCTTGTCATCATAAGATGATACACCAGATCCATAGCTGAATGTTCCTTTATTTTCAATATCATAGACCCCTAATACGACATAATCTACACCTAATAGCTTTGCTAATTCTTCCGGTGTATGATTGGCAATATCAGCGAGATTAATACCTGCTTTAGAAAGGGTAGCGTTGGTCGTCCTTGAATCTTGCATCTGAATAGAAAGTGATCGTGATCTTAAAGCATCGACACAGGCCTGCTGCACTTCCCGTCTCATCACATCAGTGGTTAGCCCTTGGTCATTACTGGCAATTTCAAATGGAATAACAGCAAGTCTGTTCCCGCCCTGTATAGCGCTAGATTGTAATGCTGTTGTATTGACTGTACTGCTGGCGTTACCAGCTGACTTAAACGATTCTTCTCTTCCATTGGCAAATACAATTTTATCAATTAAAGATTTTTTAAGTTCATATTGTAGCTCCTCACCGGTATAAGAAAACTTGACTATTTCGTCTCCAATAGTGATTACTTTTCCTTTTTTCTGTCCACCGTCCATGAGGTAAATGACATCTTCTTTCTGTTGCGCAAAAACTGTGGTGATGCAGATCAGTAACATAAAGAGATAAACTGTAAATTTTAAGAAGCTTTTCATAAGTATTGTTAGATTTAATTTCACCAGGTTATAGTTCACTTTCGTAGACTTTGAACTATAAGCTGACCTACAATAT
Source organism: Sphingobacterium sp. IITKGP-BTPF85 (assembly GCF_001006065.1). Taxonomy (NCBI): domain Bacteria; kingdom Pseudomonadati; phylum Bacteroidota; class Sphingobacteriia; order Sphingobacteriales; family Sphingobacteriaceae; genus Sphingobacterium; species Sphingobacterium sp. IITKGP-BTPF85. The sequence goes on along the minus strand of NZ_ASZT02000080.1, from coordinate 23,432 downwards.
TAACAAATATCCGTTAAAAATGGTTTTAGAGGGATAAAATTTTCTTGAAAAAGAGTGGTTCTCTTTTGGCATTTATTACTATTTTAGGTAATTGAAGAATATTTTTTCTAATGAAATAAACTGTTGCATTTACTATAAAGTTTAAATCAAAAAAAATAGATTGTTAGCGTTTTTTGTATGAGCTAAATGTGAAATCTAAAATTTGTTTGATCGTATAATATACCTTTCGATTTTAGATTATAAATATTGACTAGGCGTTTTTCGTAAATATTTTTTAAAGAATTCTATAAAGGCACTAGGACTTGAGAAATCCATCTCATCAGCTGTTTCGTTAACATTTCTACCATTGGTTAATAATTCTATTGATCGATGCAGTCTCCATTGTTGCCTCCAGTCCTGATAAGACATGCCTGTTTCTTTCATAAAAATGCGTCCAATTGTTTTTTCAGTTATCCCGATTTCTAACGCAAATTTCTTCATTAGCGGAGGTTTTGACTTCCCTATATTCCATTGGTCTATATAGGGTTGAAATCTTGGATCCGATGGCTCTACTAAAGTTAAGTTTTCACGGGATGCGTTCTGAAATTCTTCAAAAAAAACAGCTGTTATATTTTTCTGATTGTTCCAGAGCATATCCCAAGGCCAATACGATATGCGTTCAATAACCTCTCGTAATAAAGGGCTGATATTCATAATTATTAGTTCATCGGGTAAATTTTTAAACTTGTTGGGATCAAAATATATAGAACGATAAGCGACTGTATTTCTAATCATAACGCTATGTAATACATTTGGTGGAATCCATGCCGCCATTGTGGGCGGTAATAAACTCTGTGTACTATCTGTACGTATTGACATGCATCCGCTAGGAGCATATAATAGTTGCGCCTTTTGATGTTTGTGGCGTCCTGAATCATGAGCATTCAATTCTGACGCAATGCCAATTACAGCAGCATCTATTTTGTCGGGATCAAAGTAATCATCTTTAGCTATGTATGTCATTGTCTTAATATTGATATTTTTTGTCTTAATACCAATAACAAGACACGATAAATCATGTGTTATTTTGCAAATTAATTAAAGTGAAAAATGAAAAATAAACCAAATTTGATGCTATTAATCATCTTGATAATGTTTCCGCAATTTGTCGAAACAATTTATAGCCCTGCATTACCCAATATTGCGCAAGCATTTCAGGTGAGCAATCAGCAGGCTTCATTAACCCTATCATTTTATTTTATTGCTTTCGCACTAGGTGTCATTTTTTGGGGCATTTTATCCGATATAATAGGGAGAAGAAGTGCTATGATCTGCGGATTATTTTTTTATTCAATTGGAGCTATTATGGCGCTATTAACCAGTGATTTCAATATGATATTAATCGCTCGGGTAGTCGCTGCTTTTGGAGCTTCCGTAGGTTCTATTATAACACAGACTATCCTTCGGGATGTATATCGAAAAGAAGACCTTAGTTCTGTATTTTCTATTATTGGAATTGCGCTCTCTTTAAGTCCTATTATCGGTTTTATAACTGGAGGTTATATGACTGAAAGCTTTGGATATCAGGGTGTATTTATGGTGGTTTTGTTAGTTGCGGTATTGTTGTTAATCAATGCTATTAAGTTTTTGCCTGAAACAAAAGCGCCAATTAAACAAGACCGTCCGAAAATTGGAACAGTTTTGAGACAATTATTAAGTGATCGGGTGATCTGGTTAAGTGCCCTATTGGTAGCATTATTCAACATCATGTTATTTAGTTACTATTCTTTAGGTCCATTTATATTTGAACAATCAGGGCATAGCGCAACACAATTTGGATATAGTGGCATTTTACTTGCCATTGGTTCATTAGCTGGGGGGGTATTGAATAAAAAACTTATTCATTTAAATTTTTCTGCACATCGATTGATTTATATTTCATCGGCGATTTCTATAATCGGTGCACTAGGCATCTTTATATTGCAGGGCAGTCTATGGTTTTTATTTCCCATGCTTTTCATACTGATTGCATTTAGTATTGCAATACCCAATATACTAAGTCAGGCACTTATTAAGTATAAGGATGTTGTTGGGACTGCGGGAGCCCTCTTTGGATTACTCTATTATACACTTATAGGTTTAGGTCTTACAGCATCAGGGTGGATTCAAGATTTTGGTTTAGTTCTTATAATTTCGTCTCTATTGGCCATATTATTTGCTGGCGCATATAAAAAATCCACCTCCCGCACGCATTAGCACTATTGAAAAAATTGTTACTTTTACGCCATATCAGATCTATTCAAGGGAATAAATTATTATGAAGAAAATAGCTTTTTTTACAGATACACATTTAGGTCAGGAAGTTTATGTAGTACATGACGGTTTAGGTTCTGAAAAAATGAATTATCGGGAAGAGCCTGATACACATAAAGAAAATTTAACAGCTATTTTAAAAGATATTGTTGAAAGAGGAATAACTGAGGTTGTATTTGGCGGGGATATCGGGTCAAAAGAATCAAATTCGGACTTTTTTAATACCCTTCGTTCGTATGGTATCAAACCCAGGATTATTCTCGGTAATCATGATTCTTATTCAGAAGTTTCAAAATATTTTATTTCTGATTTTGCATCAGATGCACAGGAGATGCTAAACGTACAGGAAGATGACTTTTTTAGATATATTTATTTGGACACATCTTCTAACGCCATTACTGCAGGCCAGTTGATATGCTCAAAGAACAATTGCAAACTGTAAAAAAAATTATTGTTTTTTCGCATCATCCTATTTTAGAAATCAGTACTCCAATTGATCATCTTGGTGCCGCTCTGAATAGACGGGACGAAATAAAATATGCTTTACTTCAGATTGACAATGAAGTAACTATCTTTTGCGGACATTACCACATGGAAGATGTCACTTCTGAAAAAATATACTCCAATATTCAACCCTTGCTTGTTCCTATCAGATAGAAAAGGATGTTGATACTATCATTATAAACGATCAGATCTATGGGTATGGCCTCATCGCAATCGAAAATGATCATATTAGCAGGACCCTAATCAGTTTTGATAAGTGAGTGTACGCTATCACAAATAGGATATCGCAACATACTGGTTTTCGTTAAAAAGATTTTGAATATCGATCATAGCATAAGCTTAAAATCATTCACAGGTATTTCCAGGTAATATTCATATACCTAAAATGGTTACCTCAAAATTTGCTTATTACCATTAATTTGGTAATAAGCTGTTCACTTCTGCTATGATTTCGTTGAGATCAAAAGGTTTTGCTAGAAAGCTGTCAGCTCCCGCCTCCATTGCGATCTTATTTCCATCCCCACTTGCAGATATCACAAGAACGGGTAACTTTTTTATCTCCGGATTATCTCGGATTATTTTTAAAATCTCATCCCCCGGCAAGACGGGCATCCAAAGGTCCAGCAATAGAAGATCGGGCGATTGTGTTAAAATTTCATTAATAATATGAATACTATTGATCTGTGGTAAAACCTCAAACCCCTCAATCTCCAGTAACATCTGGAGCACATCAAGTATTCCTTGATCATCGTCACAAATCATTATCTTTTTCTTATCCATAGCATTAATTTTTTATGACGGGTAACGTAAAATTAAAGGTCGATCCTTCGCCCACTTCACTTTCTACCCATAACGTTCCTTTATGATTCACGATAATTTCATGAGAAACATATAATCCGATTCCTAATCCGGGATATTTCTTTTGAATATTACTTGCCCTAAAAAACCTTTCAAAGATTTTGATCTTATCTTGGTGGCTGATACCCATTCCAAAATCTTTAACCGAAATTTTCACAAAATTTCCGACAACATTGATGTAAACTTCAATATTTTTAGATCCTGGAGCATACTTTATTGCATTCGAAATTAAGTTGTTGAATACCTGTAAAATCTGCATTTCATCACCACAAACGCTGGCATTTGTGCATCCTGAAAATGAGATATTATACTCAGGATTAACCACGCATAGGTTTTCAATTGCTTCTTTTATAGTTTTATCAATTTCAAAAGGTTCTAGATGTAATTCTATATTGCCAGAATGAATTTTTGATGTGTCCAGTAATTTAGAAATAAGCTTATTTAGTTTTTCAATATATATAGAAACTTTATCGAGAGATGTCGTGAACTGATCTGGATTTTTAACAGGATCCATACGCTGGAGCAGTTGTATCAGACTTTTTATTGTCGTTAACGGCGTCTTCAGTTCATGGCTTGCTATAGAAAGAAAATCATCTTTCTGCGATCCAACTCTTTTTTATCTGTAATATCCTCTATAGCAATGAGTATTCTATCCTTATACTGTCCTTCAAACTCTATTCTATAAGCATTAAGAAGCATCACTTTTTTTCCAATATGTTGAAAATGATGCTCCACTTCATAATCAGTGACCGGATTATTTGTTGGCAATATTTTCGTTAAGAGATCTTTTAAACCATCAATGTCCCATTGATGGTTTCCGAGTTCAAAAAGTATTTTACCGACAGTCTCTTCTTGGGTAACTTTGAATGAACTGAGGAAGTGATTATTTGCACTTAAAACAACATAGTTTGAATCGAGTACCAATAAACTTTCTCTTACCGTTTGAATAATACTGGATAAAAAAGCCTCTTTTCCCATCAATTCTTTAGTACGTTGCTGTATTTTTTCCTCTACAGATGATTTCTCTTCACGCAAATCGTACTCCACCTTTTTCCGATGTGTTACATCATTTTGCACTCCGATAAAGTGAGTGATAAGCCCGTCCTCATTTTTAACAGGAGATATGAATAATTCATTCCAGAACAATTGACCATTCTTTCGGTAGTTTCTAATTTCGACCTTACATTCCTTGCCATCTCTTATACTTTCTTTAAGAAGTTGTCTTTCTGCTTGCGATCTGTCCTGCGCTTGCAAGAAGCGACAGTTATGACCTATTATTTCATCTTTGTTATAGCCGGATATTTTTTCAAATGCGCTGTTACAATATATGATAGGATTATCGGGTTGCAAATTATGTGTGATGATAATACCCGAGTTTGCTGAATTTAAAGCTTGAAGATATATATTGAGATTTTCATTTATCATAAAATTTATTTTCGTTACATGAAGTCTTTAGCAGGTTGTATAAACTTCATTTCAAATCATATTATTTATAGAATCAATTTTACAAATATTATGCCTTTACAAGCATCTCATTTTTTATGATTTTCTACAAGTTGATCATTTTCTTAGGATAAAGCTATCTCAGTAATCTTCTTATTTAAATATATAATTTCTGCATTTTAAGTCTTTCAATCGCGTTTTAACGTTTATAATAAAAAAAATAATTTTTTTATGGTGCTAAATTAGAAGGCTATTTTGTGCAATTTGGGATATATCAGTAAAAATATTTTTATGGATATAGCGTAGTGTTAGCTGTTTTATCCGTAGAAATTCGTGAAAACTAGGTATTTTTTTCTTACTATCGAGGGACTATATGGAGATGGAAATTTAGTAATTCCCACGACTAAAATACTTTTGCGGAAACATAGATTAGTTAATCCGGATTAAGACGCAAGAATTAGGATGTTACCTTCTTTGATCTGTTTGAGTATATTTGGAAGAAATGGGAATTAGACAAGTATTGTTATAAATTGATTAAAATCAAAAGGGCCTAATTCTCATTAGACCCTTTATCTTGGCGTTCAACTGCACAGTAATTTTTATGTTTCTTATCGTTTCCTCTTTTTTGTTTCATCATCCAAATGGTTTTGGGACACTTGGATTTTATTACTGCACTACGTCATTTATCGTTTTATACTTAATAAAAAGTATGTTGATTACTGCTTTGTATGAGATGAACACTTGTGCTCAGAAAAAGTTCATATAAATAAATATTTTTTATTTTTAAGAATTTTCTAAATTAATTAAACATGTACATTGTCGGCTTGAAAGTTATTTACTAATGTCTAGGCAGCATGACCACGATCCATCCAGATACTTTTTAAAATAATATTGCATCATCTGAGGTGTTTCGGCTTTAAGTTTTGTTCTGCACATTCGACAATTTCAGTAATTCTTTTTTGTCGTACCTGCGGTTGTCTGGCAAGAACAATCCATTGTAAAATAGCTTTCTTTACCGATTTGCTTAAACTTACATAGAACTCTTTAGCATGAGATTTGGTTGCAAATTCGGCTTCAAGATCTTCTGGGATAATCAATTCTTCCACCTCATCCAGTAGTGTCCAGAAACCATTTTCCTTTGCAATTTCTATGCTCTTGTAACCAGCTTCATGTATGAGGCCGTTTTCAATGAGATTTATTATTTTTTGTTTATTGATTTTTGACCAAGTACTTTTAGGTTTACGTCTGCTAAAATATTGATGGGAAGTTTCGTTATCTACAGAAATCTTTTTACTGTCAATCCAGCCGAAGCAAAGTGCAACATCGACTGCCTCACTCCAGGTAATCGATTTTTTTTCAGAACTTTTTTTATGAAAAACAATCCATACAGCCTGTTTTGTCTGATGGTTTTCCATTAACCATTCGCGCCAGGCTCCACTATCAATAGGATAAAATATTTCTATTTCTTGCTTCATCATTTAAAACGATAGTTTCAGGTTCTATTGCTCAAATATCGAACGACTTAATATTCCGTAAATGTAATGATAAACTGAATGGTTTTGCTAAACTTCATGTGAAAAACAGGAAGCATTATGATTAGTTATATTCTTTTACATTAAAACTATTGTTGATTAATATTACATTAATCAACAATAGTTGCTTTATAGAAGTTATATTCCTCTAAATAAAACAGTATTTGTATTGATTATAGCGTTGCCATATCAATTACAAAACGGTAACGAACATCGCCTTTTTCCATCCGTTTATACGCTTCATGAATATCTTTAATATCGATCAGTTCAATATCTGATACAATATTATGTTCAGCACAGAAATCTAACATTTCCTGCGTTTCTTTAATACCGCCTATACCCGATCCGGCTAGACTTTTACGGCCATCTAATAGTGCAAATGGCGGTATTTGAGCAGGGACTGCAGGAATTCCGACACAAATATGAGTCCCGTTTGTACGTAATAGAGATAAATACGATGCGATATCATGTTCTGCACTAACGGTATCTAATATAAAATCAAATGTTCCTTTAGCCGCTTCAAACTGTTCTGGATCTGTTGTTACAAGAAAATGGTGGGCACCTAATTTTCTGGCATCCGCTTCTTTTTTAGGTGAAGTACTTAGCACCGTAACATCAGCACCAAATGCAACAGCAAATTTCACTCCCATGTGGCCTAAGCCCCTAATCCTAAGATTGCGACTTTGTGACCTTTTCCCACTTTCCAGTGGCGTAGGGGAGAATAAGTAGTTATGCCTGCACATAACAAAGGGGATATTGCCGCTAAATCTAACTTATCAGACACATGTAGTACAAAATCTTCATTAACCACGATTGTTTTAGAATAGCCGCCATATGTAGGCATACCATCCGTGTACGGATTCACACCATTGTAAGTTTGTACGTTACCATTTTTACAATACTGCTCCAATCCATCCTTACAATTTTCACAATCCCTACAAGAGTCTACCATACATCCTGTTCCTGCTAAATCACCGATTTTGAATTTCGTGACTTCAGATCCTATTTGGACAACCTTACCTACGATTTCATGCCCCGGTACCATGGGAAATAAACCTTCAAACCAATCATTGTTAATCTGATGTAGATCCGAGTGACAAACCCCACAAAATAAAATATCAAACTGTACGTCCTTAGGCCCCAGTTCACGACGTTCAAAATTCCATTGGGCAAGCTCAGCACCAGCCTGCTGAGCCGCATATCCTTTCGTTGTAATCATAGATTCTGTTTTTTATATAAATTAATGTTTTATTTGATAGCTTTTTCTAAACGCTTGCGGAGTTAAGCCTATATTTTTCTTAAAAAATTGATTGAAATTTGATTGATCGGTAAAACCGATGCTAAACCCTATCTCTTGTAAACTCCAGTCAGATTGTATCAATAAAGCTTTGCTTTCTTCCAGCAAACGATTTTTAATGTGCGTACTCACATTTTGCCCCGTATACTTCTTTAATATCGCATTAAAATAATTTGGATGTATAGCGAGCGAGTTCGCAAATTCTTTAGCGGTTTTAATACGCACCGGATTATGCCTATTGATATTCGAAGCCTCAGCTTCCAATAATTGAAAAAAATCGTGAATCTGTCTATATTCTTCACTTACAATATCAGGTTTTGGAAAATTAGCAACCTGTAAACTTTCAATCATTACCATTTGCATATACGTTTGTAAGCGGTCCTCCGTCATGCCATCCTGATCTTCATATTGTTTAAGCATAATTGCGAACCAATGATTTAAAGAGTCTAGATCATTTTCGCCCAATCGAATGACATTTTTCTCTATTTTACTAAACAGTTCATATTTTTGCATTGCAACCTTTAAGATCGGCTGTTCATCCAGATAACGCTTTTTAAACAAGACGTAATATCCGTCAGAATCATCAGAAAGATTCTTCCAGGAGATAATTCCATTCGGATGCAGAAAGATAATGGTAGGCTTATCGATGTAATATGTGTGGGTACCGATAGTAAGAATACCTGTTCCTTTAGAAATATATAATATTTTATAAAAGTCCCTACGATGTGGAGACAGATAATTTTTACAAGGATCCTCTTTTCGGCTCACCACACGGATATTCCAATTCTCAAAATAAGCATGGCTTACCGGTAAGAAATCCTCTGAGTTTCGTAGCAAATCTACCTTTTCGATATCCGAAGTTTTCAACATAATGAGCTATTAAATATTTTATAGAATACAAATGTACCGGTTGTCTTTTTCAAAATATTATGATTTACTTTCTGTTTTTTATGAAAATCAAAGGTCACATCAAAACAAGATCCTGATAAGTGAAAATCAATATAGATGCGCCATAGCTAATTTAAATAATATTTAAGATAGTTGCTCTATTTCATTATCGAGAAAGTAGATGCATAACTCCATTTTTTTCAAAATGCTGGGGTAAATAAAAGCAGGAGGGTCTGATGTTTCAGAAAGGAGTATAAAAAAATCCTCCTGAGGTTTTAAGCTCAGGAGGATATCAAGTGCGGAAGAAGGGACTCGAACCCCCACGCCTTGCGGCGCCAGATCCTAAGTCTGGTGCGGCTACCAATTACGCCACTTCCGCATTAGGATTTCTTTGATGTCGCAAATATAAAAATGAAACCTATACTTTGCAAGTATTTTGCTTTTATTCGTTATGGCCGATACAGATGATGCTGTTTATGAGCAGGATATTTTTTTAGTAAATTCATTTTTTTGTTTACAATTCTATTTTAGCTTGATGATAATAAACATCAAGCTTTGAAAATTTGATTTTATGTTGAAGATTTTGCTCCCAAAAGCAGCGAAATTAATCAAAAACTACATTCATTTAATGTTCTGTATCAATATTGTTCTTTTATAATGCTATTTTATATATAAAAATAACTAATGTTAGCGAGCCAAGAATCTTGGTAAATGAATTTAAATACCCTAATTTTTATTTTAATATATTCATTTGTAGGTTGTTGTAAAAGTGTGATAGCAATGTGAAATGTCTTTTTTCTTTGATTATTTATTTAATGTTAATCTTTACCACAGAAATAATTGAGATATGTTTATGCTTTGCTGATGGTGACAATAGGACCATCGATTGGTAGTGCATATTACTTTTTGATTATTAAATGAAATTTCAATTGTATGTTCATAATGGTACAGTTGAATTCACCTCAACAGGGATTAACGTGATCCTTGTTGAGTTCATTTTCTTTAAATTTTATTGAACATCGATATTTGTGGTAACAAAATATCCTTCTAGCATGGCGTTAATAAAAGGCGTCGATGAAATATTATTACCGTATCTTTTGCATGAATTGCATAAAATCAAAAGAGTTTTAAAGTAAGGATGATGCTTTACTTAGCATTATCCCAAGGTTTAAAATCAGATGAGATCGGTTTTGTCAGATCAAATTCGACTGAAAAGACCCTTTCCGAACCTATTCGCCTCAAGTTGTACGAAAACTTAGTCTCATCAATTGTTACCCACCAGACATTATAAGCAGCGTAATCGATAAGTTCTTCAGTTGATGCATCAGCTGGAAACATCTGCATATGAGCTGTTCCTTCGTTGGTAGCGGTCCCGCCATAAAAAGTAATTTTATCAGGATTTCCATCCGGTTTTCTATGATCATGTTTTAGTTCTACAAGATTATTGTTCAAAGAGAAGATCCAGGTGCGTGATTTGTCATCCCCAACGAAGAAGGGAACTTTTATCGCACTGTCATTATAGCTCATTACCTGCATCAACAAGCGTTTGCCGGTAAACCCGTCACCTTCCTTTCCGCCAGCAATAATAGTTCCTTCATAATAATTACCTAAATGTGGTTTAAAAGCCTGCATAAAAGCTTTTGAATTTGATTCTTGAGCATTCGCTAAGCTGAGAACGAAAAACGATATTACCAATAAGATGTACTTTATCATATATGATTAATTTTGAGTTTACACTTTAATTCTATGGCTTTTGCTGATGATCACTACTTTGAAGTTTTATCACGAATCGTGAGTGCAATTTATTGCTAGAAATAATAAAAATACAAAATTTACCTCATTTATAGTTCATGATATATTTAATAGCATCGTAGAAAGCTATGAAGTTTATTCAATAAGATCATTTTATTACGACAACTAATAAATTTGAAACATCGCACGTTTTGGATTTTATCCTCCCTTTCTTCGCATTAGCTTTGTGTTAACCAAAAAATAAAACACAATGCAAATTTTTAAAGATAAGGTGATCCTAATTACAGGAGCCAATAGGGGAATAGGCCAATCACTTGTAAAGGCGCTACTTATTAATGGGGTAGGGAAAATATATACAACCTGCAGGGATTTAAAGAAAATGCCCTCATTTAATGACGATCGGATAGTACCGTTAGAACTAGACATTACAGATGACCAACAAGTTGCATGGGCTGCAAACGCAGCTCAGGATACTGAAATTCTTATCAACAATGCCGGAACAGTAAACTCTGGAAATATCTTAGAAGGAGATCTCCTGGGAATGGATAATGATTTACAGGTTAATTATTTTGGAACAATAAAGATGATGCGGGCATTTGCACCAATTCTGATCCGAAATAAACCCTCCATTATGATCAATATTGTTTCTATTGCCGCTTACTCACCTTTGCCATCTATTGCAGGATATGCGGCTTCAAAAGCAGCTCTTTTTTCTGCTACACAATCTGTTAGAATCGAATTGGCTAAAAAAGATGTATCCGTCTATGCGGTCAATCCCGGAGCAATTGACACGGATATGAACAAAGGTAGTGATTGGAATATGCCCGATCCAGACAGTACTGCGATCCAAATACTGGAAGGTGTATCTGACGGGAAACTCGACAGTATTCCTGACGAAATGGGGCAGGGAATGTATAATGCCTGGAGAGAAGATCCTGCTAAACTGTCGAAGCTATTTGCCGACCTTTATTATGCGGAGAATACGAAATAGACTTATCTTTTATCAAATCTTATTTTAATGTAAGCACAAGCTATACGGATATTCTTTACAATCGATTATCCGTCCAGCTTGCGCTGGACGGATCGCATGTACTTTCTTAATGCGGTATTACAGCTACTAATATCGATCGTGACCGAATAAAATAGTTTCGGCTGATAGTGACGCTTGGTGCTTGAGCCAGCCATCTAGGTATCTCGCATCATGGACATTGTTACTTCTGTCCTTTGTCCATTTCATTCCCCCTTGTACACCCTTCATCTGTTCTTTGGAAAGCATGGTCGATTTTTCTTTTAATAATTCTAAATTTTTCATACTGATAAAGTTTTATTTACGAAATTAAGATAAGGACAATTTACTGCTGTAATCGCTATAAATGTATATTCGGGGATTTTGGATTAATATTCGTTTGATCTTGGAACAAGATCAAACGAGCACTATGTGATTTTGCTAAAACGTTTTAAATATATAGCAAGAAATTAAATTTAATTTATTGATCGCTCCATTTATCTTATATTGGGCTCTTGTTTTTCTTGATCAAAACAGTTGTTTGGTTAATTAAACAGTAGTGAGATCATAGAATGTAGCGATCGGTTGTTAGAAATTGGTGTAGAAAAGATAACAAAAGAGGAAGTCGAGGAGTAACATGTACGAAGTTTAACTGAGTGATCAAACTCCCGTAAAATAGCCATGATGATGTCCTTTTAGTGGTGATAATTAGTTGTAAATAAAATTTAAAAAAAGCGATATATACAATGAAATATGTTAATTATATGGTTTGTGCAGGTCTATTCGTTGTTTTAGGCTGTGCTTCCAAAAAAGATAACCAGCGTGATTCTTATGCAAAATCTGTTAATCCTTTTATAGGGACAGATTTTACAGGAAATACCTATCCCGGAGCGCAGGCTCCATTTGGTATGATCCAGTTGAGCCCTGACAATGGTTTGCCGGGTTGGGACCGCATATCGGGATATTTCTATCCGGATAGCACCATCGCTGGTTTTAGTCATACACACCTAAGTGGAACAGGAGCAGGGGATCTGTATGATATCTCTTTTATGCCAGTTACTCTTCCGTACAAAGAAGCAGAAGCTCCACTCGGTATTCATTCCAAATTTACGCATAGCGATGAACAGGCACACGCTGGATATTATCAAGTAAAACTTACAGATTATGATATCAATGTCGAATTGACAGCAACCCCTCGTTGCGGTATTCAGCGTTATACTTTTCCAGAAGCAGATGCTGCTGTATTTTTAGACCTGAAGAAAGCAATGAACTGGGATGCGACAGTTGATTCCCATATTGAAGTCGTCGATTCGGTTACGATACGCGGTTATCGATTTTCTGAAGGCTGGGCAAGAGGGCAACGTGTCTATTTCGAAACTCGATTTTCAAAACCCTTTATTGCCGTACACTTAGATAGTACTGCGATCTTATCCGTTACAGATACCCTAACAAAAGCTACTAAACGAACTGGAACAGCTTTTAAAGCCCGTTTTGATTTTAAAACAGCTAAAGGAGATCAAGTCACATTGAGTACAGCACTTTCCGGAGTGAGTATGGAAGGAGCATCAAACAATTTAAAAACGGAAGCAGCAAAAGATGATTTTGACTATTATCTCGCGCAGGCTGAAAAAAATGGAATGATGAACTTGGAAAGATCGCTATCCAGACAGCAGATAAAGATACCAAGGTGAAATTCTATACCGCATTATACCATAGTATGTTAGCTCCTACTATATTTGGAGATGTAGACGGATCTTACTTTGGTGCTGATCGGAAAATACATAAAGCTGAGAATTGGACCAATTATAGTACTTTTTCATTGTGGGATACCTATAGAGCATCACATCCATTATTTACCATAACTGATCCAGATCGTGTAAATGATATGATTAAGTCCTTTATTGCCTTTTACGAGCAACATGGTCGTTTACCGGTTTGGAATATATATGGAAGCGAAACCGATATGATGATCGGGCACCATGCTATACCTGTTATCGCCGATGCCTATTTAAAAGGGATCGGTGACTTTGACGTCAATAAAGCGCTGGAAGCTTGTGTCGCTTCAGCAAACACCGATGCATACAGAGGAGTTGGACTGTATAAAAAACTTGGCTATGTTCCTTATGACGTTGCTGATAAATACAATGCAGAGAACTGGTCCTTATCGCGCACATTGGAGTATGCTTACGATGATCATTGTATAGCCGTAATGGCAAGCAAGATGGGGAAAAAGGATATTGCTGCTACATTTTTGGCGAGATCAAAAAACTATAAGAATGTCTATAATCCAGCAACTTCGTTTATGCAGCCTCGTCATAGTAATGGTCAATTTATAAGCCCATTTGATCCCGAAGATTATAGTGAACATATCTGTGAAAGTAATGCATGGCAATATTTTTGGTCGGTACAGCATGATATTCCTGGGTTGATCAATTTGGTTGGTGGGGAAGAACGCTTTGGACAAAAGCTCGATAGTATGTTTACTTTTCATCCTTCAGATACGACCAAACTGCCTATTTTTAGCACAGGTATGATTGGGCAGTATGCACATGGTAATGAACCGAGCCATCATGCCTTATATCTGTTCAATGCTGCAGGACAGCCATGGAAAACACAGCAGTATGCTGCTGAGGTAATGGAAAAACTGTATCTAAATACTCCTTCTGGTTTGAGTGGCAATGAAGATTGTGGACAGATGTCTGCATGGTATGTCTTCAGTGCATTAGGTTTTTATCCGGTAGATCCTGTCAGTGGCCATTATGAGATCGGTACACCGCTTTTGATCATAGTGAAATTACGCTTGCTAACGGTAAGAAATTTACAGTCAAAGCCAATCACGTCAGTAAAGAGAATATTTATATCCAATCTGTTTCAATAGATGGAAAACCACTTGAAACCAGTTATATCACGCATCAGCAATTGATGTCGGGTGCGACATTGGTATTCGAAATGGGAAACAAACCAGGAGCAGTATGGTATAAGAAATAAGCTGTTGCAGAAGCACTGTTTTAATTTAAAAGCCTTGCAAAAAGTTAATAGCTTTTTGCAAGGCTTTTAAATGGTACAGCCCCTTTAAACATGAACAATCCTTCCACTTCCTCCAACTACTTTTATTCCAGTAGGGAATGTTTTCCAGAAACGGATGTAATGAAACTTGCTTTCAAAGTCTTCCCCACTGTAATTTCCTTTTAATTCCATGGTCAACGAAATAACTGCTGTATCATCTATGATGTTTAGATGTTCAACGTGAGGAATAAGCTTATGAATCTTTAAATTACCATCACGGTAACTCTGTAAATCCATTTCCTTTGTGATGACGTCTCCACTTGGAAGCACAAAAGCAGATCATCGTGCAACAGTTCTTCAAGTACGTTTATATTACTTTCCTTGATCGCTTCATAAAGCCTATTTTCCTGATCTAAAATTTCTGTTTCTGTCATTGGTTATATTTTTAGCTTCCAACTTAAATGATTTATTTTTAGTCCACTACTAATTTAATAAACTTTTAAAGAATAATTCTCCTCCTCCTGCTACATATATGGATAATTGCTGTGTGCCGAAATTACTATTAAATGGTAGATTGATAATTTGAAAGTGGCAACTGCGAAAAAGATATTAGTCCAGGCCCTTCTAAAGCATTGTATAACCTTTGAATATCGCCTTCTTTTGCGATTTGGTGAATTAATAGTGTGTTGTTTTCCATGGAAACACAGCGTACATTATAGCGATGTAAAATTTCCCAGATGTTTTCATTTGTGTCGAATGATATTTTAAACAATGCAGCATTTAAAACAGAACCAAAAGTGATTGTAACATCCAGTACATCGGCTATTTTTTTAGATTGAGTAGTGTATTATCGATTAAGATTCCAGGCATAGCTACCTCAATCGTTATCAATACTATTTCCGGAATATCTGTACGGGATTGCGAAATGGTCTCAATTTCTAATCCTAATTGATACATTGTTGAAATGATATCTGGTAGTAAATCACGTTGATTTTTGCAATTCAAGGTGAACAATTTAGAGGTCATATTTTTCTTTTTCATAACATGGAATCAAAAAAAAAGCTTCCCAAATTTTTTGGGAAGCTTTTTATAATATTATTTATTTTTAAATATCTTACAAAGTATTAACCTCCCATTTTGAACAAATAATGACGATGACCACGACTGTAGCGTTAATCAGGATGTTAATATTAATCTGTCCTAGATTGTTCATTATGAGAGTATTTTCTTTTATGTTTTTACAAAGAAAAGAAAATACTTTTATTATCCAATTTTTTTGAAGAATAATAATTTTTTGATCAGGCAAGTCCATAGCACATATGAACCAATGGATTAAGTTTTTTTGTTTGTGTGTGTAATCTAATAGTTGCAGTTTCTTAGAAATTATAACTAACGCTTTTTGCTTTAGTAAATCATTATTATAATGATGAAAGTCATGTTTAATATATCAAACGATATGTTTTGCATATTGTTTATCTTGACTTGATACTTTTGTGAGTAAAAGCATATAAAATGAAGATTCTAGCAGGATGTTATGTATTTAATGATATAAATAAATTAGTAAGTTTTCTTAATGGTAAACGATAATTCTGAAGATTGAATAAATAAAAAAAGCCGATCTACTTACGCAAAACGGCTTTTTTTATTTTTTTAAACTCTTGGCGCATTTAAAAAGATATCATTTACTGTAAGCAAGTAATGTAATATTTCATAGCATACATTGAAATGATAAAACGCAATATATTAATTTATGAATTTATAACTCAAGCCTAATCCAACACGAAGCCCAGTCCAATCAATTTTACTATCTCTCATCTCACTGCTTTTACCAGGGATTTCAGCATTATAACCAACACCAAGGTTAGCACCCAAAGATTTTATGAAATTCCACTGCACACCAACATAAGGTGTAATGGAAAAACCCGTTGATTTGGATTCAACAATATGCTTTTTATCAATTTCCTTTCGACCTGATTGCGTTTCATAATATCCATCTGAAGTAATATTATTGAATGTTACTGCAGGAGAAATCTCCGCAAAAGGGATAGATTATTCTCATGTCCTTGATTGGTTTGGAAGAAATAATTTCGATATAAAGCTCCGATACGATAAGCATTTGCATTTAAATTATAAGCAATCGCGCCGGAATAATCCGAATAAGCCAATCGACCTCCTGTTGATAAATAAGTGACATTGATCCCGTAGTCACTATTTTTAACGGAATATGTCACTTCACCATAATTGGTATAATGATTTGGGAAATTGTCGGTAACTGAAATAGGTACGGGATAATCTAATTTAATTCCGCTTTGAATGACATTCAAGAATGAACTCATTTCGGACATTTTATAATTACCAATGCCAAATCTATAGCCAAACCCAATTTGCGCCATTGAGGTTATAGTCATCAGTAACAATGCAATACTTAATATTAGTTTTTTCATAATTTTTAGGCTATTGGCCAATATTGACATAATTGTTGTTTAGGATAATATTATTGTTTAAAAGTCTCGCTGCGAAAGGATGGAAGTAAAGGCCTGTCGTCAGGCTAAAGACAATACTGCTATATTTACTATCCATAACATTAATAAGCGAATTAGAAGAGAAATTCTCATCTTTAAATAATATTTTTCCAGTGAATTTATCAAAACATATAAATTCTCCAGGCACCTTTTTAATTACTTTTAAACTTGGTAATTCACAAATTGAAAAATAATTATCAAAGGATTGAAGAACAACCTGATCTTGAATTAATGGGTGAAATTCAACAGCGTTTCTGGTACGGCTCCCAGTTTTTTCGGCTATTACTGTATATTGATCATTTTCATATCTATAAATTTTGTACCAACCATTATTATAGCTCCCAGAACTTGTGGTATACCTGCCGTCTTCGGAAATACCAGGAAAGAACTGTCCATTGGCTTCTCTTTTTTTACTCAACAATTTACCAGAGTTTAAATCATAAATTTCATAGTCATATAAATTATTGTTACCAACAAGGATTTTATCATCATTGGTCAAATAATAGACTGGAAAATCATCGCTAACATAAGTTCTAATTTTTTTGCTGAAAGTAAAATCTGAGTACACTTCGATTTTTGGCTTAGTTTCATAAACATCGCTTCTTAAATGAACTGCAACTTTTCCAGTCGCTTGAGAAACTTTAAAAGAACTGATATAATAAGGATATTGGACAAGATCTGGATTTTTACTTTTCAAGACAAGGTCATCAATTCCAAAATTTCGAATTCCAAAACCATTTTTATTACTTCTCATAGAAAGGATTAATTTGTTTTTAACGTCACCTTCAACCAAGATAAGATGCGCATTGTCTACTTCGGGATCGCCGTATTTCTGCTCCTTAAAGTAGTTGATAATCTTCGGATATTTAGCATAATCCCATGTGTCAGCTTTTTCTGGTAAGATATACAATTCATAATACTGTTCTTCTTGAAAAGGGAATGCTGGTCTATATACTTCAGCATTATTTTTACCTAATGGTATGGTTAGTACATTTCCCTTCCATACGAGAACGTATTTGTTTTCAATGCCATCAGGATGGGTCCATTGTATATCCAAACTTAGGTTTTTTAAGGTCTTTGTCTTGAAATAGTTGCTTGTGAAAACTTTATATTGTACAGAATAAAAATCTTCTTTTGGTGGAACTTTGTTACCCCTATATTTTGTAATTATTTTATATGTTTTAGCTCCGTAGGATAATCATCATCGATAAAACTAGTTTTGCTAGGATCTGTAATTTTATTAATAAAATCTGATCTAAATTATTGAAATTATATACTTCATAACTTTCAATTTCAGCTCCTTCAAGATTTGGCTTGTTCCAATAGATTTCTAATTTCTTAGAAGAATTAATCCGTTGGTTAATGTTCAAATTTATCTGGGGATTTACATATTTTATTGGATATATAAATTCAAAACTTGATTTCTCTTCACCTAAAACTTCAGCTAAACTTCCATTTCCTGAAGAAAGATTTACTTTTACTTTCAGTACATCAGAATCGTTTCCTGTAAGATCTGAGGGATCTAAATGCAATACTTCCTTTTCGCCAACAATCAGTTTATTATTAAGATAAAATTCTTGTTTAGTAACAGCTCCAGGAGCGGCATTGATCGTATACATAAGATCGGTTGCACCATAGATGTAAATAGTTTCACCATTAGGCACGTCCGCGACATTCATGGTGACCTTTACATTCTTGTCAGGTTGTTTAATTTCATGAAAATTCAAGTCTTCACTTTCATATTTACAGGAAATAAGACATAATAAATTAAAACACATGTATAATTTAAAAATACATAGTAAGTTCTTGCGACGCATATAGATTAATTGATGGTTTTTATTTGTCGCCAAAAATAACTAAAATTATTTAATACCTTAAGTCTCTTTTTAATAAAATTTCATTTAGTGATTATAAAAACACTTTAGCTTTAGAATTTTTCTGATCGATCGATTTCTGATTGGATTCAAGAACAGGTTATAAATTGTCAGGTTTCTGACTTTCATTACATATTATGAATTCCTTCAAATTTGGAACCTGAAATTTCCGCAAGAAATAATGTATTGAAAGTCTCATCATTAAGAAGAACAGAACTAATTATTCTTGTACTGCGTCAATTAAAATAGCGAGTTGTATACATGGATGATCAGAGCGGTTGCTCCAAGCGTGGTTAGTGCCCCTCTGAATGACAATATCTCCTGCTTTTAAAAGCGTTTCACCTTCTTCCATGATCAAGTACAGTTCTCCTGAAAGGATGATGATATAATCCAATGTGGAGGTGTGATGTATCATCGGATGGGGCTGTCCAATTTTTACATCTACACCAAGCTCTTTGTCAGGAGGTATAGAGACATAACGAAAATACGTTCCGTTTTTTGGCGTTTCGGGGAAACCTTTATTCGGGATCTGCACTTCATAGTCCAGGCTCGCGGGCATCTGTTGGGTGTTCCAAACATCTGATATGACCAGATTAGGGAAATGTTCTACAGCATTTGCCACAATTTTATCTTCAATGATTACAGACTTTCCGTTTTGGATTCCGGTGACGATTCTTCTTGGTATTTTATTCATGGATCATTATTAATTTATTTCCCTTTGTCTGGTTGTTTTTAAGCATGCGATGAGCTTCTAGTACTGTTTCGGTGGAAAGCTTGCCTACAATTTTATAACTTGGCGGACTTATCGTCTCATCCTGGATCAGTTTGGAAATATGTTGGAGATTATCTTTGTAGTAGACGTAATTTTTGGTCATGCTGTGTGCATAATTGGAGATATTCAATATGCTACTTCCTTTATTAAAGAGCATTTCACGGGATTTCGCGGTGGTCATAAAGGTAACATCAACATAAGTTCCATTAATTTTTAGCAATTCCGCTGTAATTTCGGCAATCTCGTTTCCAACCAGATCTATTCCGATATCAAAGGTTAGATTGTTGTTTGCTTTAAGCAGATTATCTCTTAGATTAGGCAGTTTATAATTGACGATCTGATTTTTCTTTAGGCCCATATTCAAGAGCAGTTTAGTACTTTCTTCATTACCTACAGTAGCAATGATCGGATCAATATTATGAGCCAATAATATCTTAACAAGAAAAGATCCGACTCCACCCGAGGCTCCCGTAATCAGAATTGTATCTTTCGGATTGATCTGGAGTCGATTAAAAATTTGTAGGGCTGTCAGCGCTGCCGATGGTACTGCTGCTGCTTCCTCAAAGGAAATTCGCTTAGGTTTTACAGCAACAATAGCTTCAGGAACTGCAATAAATGCTGCATATGTACCATTGCTGCCCATTGATCCACTAGCACAGAATACCTCATCACCGATTTGTAGATCAAGTGCTTGAGCACCCTTATCCACTACGATTCCTGCTAGTTCTCGTCCCAATATCGGCGAACTGATCAGTTTTCTTTCGTGTTCATTTTCCAGCATCTGGTAATCGATGGGATTAAAACCGCTTGCTTTTATTTGGATCAAAACTTCATGGTCTTTCGGTATTGGTTTAGGAATAGATCCATCTTCCAGCTGACCATGTTTATTGAGCATAACTACTTTCATGACGTGTTTATTTTATACAAAGGTATAGACAGAATAGTTTATATTTGCCACTAGTTAACCGTTGGTAACTAGTAACATGAAGGTAACTATTATGGCAAATATTATAGAGAATGGTATAGAAAGACCGGCGACATGTACAGAAGAGCTTTTTGCCATGCGCGACAGTCTCGATGTATTGGGAGGTAAGTGGAAACTGATGATTTTGCGTTATCTGACCAACAGAACGGATCAACAGATTCATTTTAAGAAATTGCAACGCGGGATAGAAGGGATTTCTGCAAAAATGTTGAGTAAAGAACTCCGAGAGCTTGAAATCAATTTACTGATTACAAGAACCATTCAAGATACCAAACCCATTACGGTCATTTATGCTGTAACAGAATACGGGAAATCTGTATTTCCGGTGACCGAGACACTGGTAAACTGGGGTTTGATCCATAGAGATAAAATTAAAAATTCGTTGTAATAAAATATCCTATTCCCTTTCCCAGTCGAATGGAAAAGGAAATAGGGTATTTAAAGTTGTTAAGTGATCGATCTACTTATGGAGTAGCTGTCAACAGGATGACTACGCTTCTTCTGTTATTTTCTAAAACAGGATTTAATCCAATATTCATTAAGAAGTCTCCGGATAGGATCAGGTTTTCAGCGATCGTTTTATCGTCTTTATTCAAGTTTATTTCTTGGACTTTGTACGATTTATTCGGATCTAAACCTTGCCATTTGATCGGTTTAGTGGTTTTGAACACATGGTTATAAAAGGTGAGGTAATTGAACATCACTGCTTTACTTTTATCGCTGTTTATGTAGGCAAGACTAGCATAATTGTTTTCTCTAGGATTAGAAAAACGATAAAGATCACCATGCCACACGATATCTTTGATATGATCATAGGTTTTGACCGCTTTTTGTGCGAAACTTAATTCTTCCGGACGCAGTTCTTCTAAATTGAGATCAAAACCCATTTTTCCCATCATGGCTACATCAATTTTAAATTTAAGATCCTGCTTTCCAAAAGTGGTGACATGGTTTGCACTTCCTATTGCGGGGAAGAACAGCGAGTTTTCATATTGCATAAAGATCCGATCGTAAGGATCCGTGTTATCACTTGGCCAATATTCACTAAAGTAATTTAATGCACCGTAATCGATACGCCCACCACCACCAGAACAAAGCATCATAGGAAGTTTCGGATACTTGGCGCGGAATCGTTCTAGAATCTTGTATAAGCCCAAGGTGTAGTCAACATAGAAATTATTTTGGTCACTTTGGAAACTCGAGTATGCGTTGTATATAACAGCATTACAGTCCCATTTGATATAAGCTAAAGAAGGATTTTTCTGTAATAATTGATCAAGAGTGTTGAAGACAAAATCCTGTACTTCGGGATTGGATAAGTCCAGCACGAGCTGATTCCTAAAATAATATTCAGGCCTGTTTGTCTGCTTCACTACCCAGTTTGGTTTCTTTTCATAAAGTTCACTTTTGGGACTTATCATCTCGGTTCTACCCAGATACCAAATTTTACACCCACTTTATCGGCTTCTTTTGTGATTGAGGCAATTCCATTGGGCAGTTTTTTCTTATTCTCAGTCCAATCACCTAATGCAGACGTGTCGGCATTGCGGGGATATTTATTTCCAAACCAACCGTCATCTAACAGGAAAAGATCAACACCTAATTTTTTGGTGTTTTCCAGCAAATGAAAAATTTTCTTTTCATCAAAATCAAAATAGGTACTTTCCCAGTTATTGAGTAAAGTTAGGCGTTCTCCGTTTCCATCAACTAGGCGATTATTTTTTGCCCATCGATGGAAATTCCGAGATCCCTCACCTATACCTTTCGTCGACAGCGTATAAGTGAATTTTGGGGTAGTGAAAGCTGTTTTAGGTTTTAAAGCATAATGCGATGCATAATTATTAATGCCTGCAATGACTCTTAAATTATCCTGCGGATCTTTTTCAAAATCAATTCTAAAGTTGCCGCTCCAATCCAACCCACCTAGTAATACCTTTCCCTGTGTTTCATTCCATGTCTTATCCATACCAATGGCAAAATAAGAGCTCATCAACAAGTTGGTCCGGGTACCCAGTTTACTGTCCAGTGTTTTGATACCATGGGTAAGTCTCTCTGTTTCTGGTTGCATTTCGGCTATCCAGTCACCGTGATAGCTACGCAAGTAGAAATCGTCTGATTTCAGGTTAAGATTAGCCGAAGCAAATTTGGTTAGTTTTACATTTTTTTTCTCTTCATGCCGAATAACCGTCCATTGTTCAAAGACGTTGTCCTGATAATTTGCCTGATAATGTAATTCGACATAAAAGGGGTATAGTTCATCTTTCATAAAAATGGTGACATGCTGTTTTCCTGCGGTATTAATATCATTTTTATGGTCGATATATTTAAGATCTAAAGATTGATTTCCGTCAGCATGCTCGACGCTTATAGCAGGCTCAAGTAAGCTTCGGGTGCCCGAAGCCGCATAAGCAGATTGATACATGCTGGTATAATCATGAGCCTGTTTATATTGTTTGGTTACTTGTGTATATTCATCCGATTTTGATAGTTTATTTCCAAGGTAGACCATATTGACATCTTTGTTTTCCTCTACATTCAGAACCAGTGCGATGTCAGCAGTTTCGAGGATGATTTTTTTTGTCGTCTTGAGTTGCAATTGCGTTTGTTGTGCACTACTATCAAAAAAATAGGGAGCAACAAAAATAGGAGCATAAATTTTGTCATATTGTTGGTTTAGGGTTATGAAGTAACTAGCGCATTT